>CAJCCR010000198.1 GCA_903960945.1 uncultured Planctomycetaceae bacterium | reverse complement strand
CCTTGATGAGAAAGCAGGCCCCAACCCTGTTAAAGGGAGCCCGTTGCCATGGACGGGGGATTTTCTTGATGGCTTGGGTAATAAGATTTCGATGATGGCGTACGCCAACCCGGAAGATATCACGGATGAAAAAAAACGTTCGGATGGATATGGTATTGCTAGATTTAGTAAGAAAGATCGAACCATTATTTTTGAATGCTGGCCCCGCTTTAGCGATGTAAGAATGGGAGACAAGGCTCAGTTTCCAGGTTGGCCCATCAAGGTTGCAATGGATGCAAATGATGGTAGAAAAGTTGTGGGCTATCTTCCGGAGATAGTTTTTGAAGAGGGTGTAAATGGTGTAGTTCAGGTGGTCGAGGAAAAAACCGGAGAAGTTCTTTACACGGTACGTACTCAAGGGGGCAAGTTTTCTCCTAGGGTTTATGCTGCAGGAAAATATACTGTGAAAGTTGGCAAGGATAAGCCGGATGCTCAAACCCTGAGGGGATTGGAACCAATGCCTGCTAGTAATACTGGCGAGAAAAAGATTGTAATAACACTTTAAGGACCATTAAATGATTCACAGGTTCAAGCAACGGTTGGTGTGTATAGATATTTTATGTTTGTGATAATTAGAATGGCTCATGCCATTTCAAGAAGAGAGGATAATACCTTAGCCAACTTTCCCGGTTGTGATGAATGATCTTCATTAGCTCAAAGAAGGTTATGAACTTTTGGGCCGTCAATATGTTCGTCAGGCTAAGTTGGTTGTTGAATGCGAAAGCCTATGGAGAATGCGCGGTAATGATCGGTCTTTGAAAAACATCCTTGCTAGTATGTCTCGTATCTTTGATAATGTGACCATGTTGTTTATGTGGGATTTTATTTAGGAACCTAATCATGCCAGTTATTAAAAAGTTGTTGGTTATTGTTGTGCTAATGGGGATTGCTCCCTTATTTGCTCATTCTGAGGAAAACACTCTTTCTGATTCGGAAAAAAAATCTGGCTGGAAATCCCTATTCGATGGGAAGACAACCAAAGGTTGGCGCAACTACAATAAAAAAGAAATCAGCAACGGCTGGCAGGTCAAAGATGGTGCATTGACCCGTGCAGATAAAGGTGCGGGTGATATTATCACTGCTGAAAAATATGAAGAGTTTGAGCTTTCGCTGGAATATAAGATTTCCAGGGGTGGAAATAGTGGCATCATGTTTCATGTTATTGAACAAGCTGGGCCACCTTGGCATTCAGGCCCTGAAATCCAGATTCAAGATAATGTTGATGGTCATGACCCACAGAAAGCAGGCTGGCTTTACCAACTTTATCAGCCATCAATTGACACTAAGACTGCTAAGCCAATTGATGCCACCAAGCCTGCAGGGCAGTGGAATCATGTCAACTTGATCATTGCCAAAGATAAATGCGAACTGAACATGAATGGTATTCGGTATTGGACTTGCAAGCTTGGCAGCCCTGATTGGAATGAAAGACTTGCCAAGAGTAAGTTTGCAAAGTTAGAGATGTTTGCCAAGGCTGGTCAGGGGTTT
>CAJCCR010000197.1 GCA_903960945.1 uncultured Planctomycetaceae bacterium | reverse complement strand
CACCGTGAATGCAAATATCACGGGTACTGCAGATATCGAACCAGGGGTTTTTACTTGTTACATTGGTACCGATGCCGGCAATTTTGATCGGGTAAAAAAGGAGTTCCTCGAAGAACTTGAACGCATCCGAACCACCAACCCTGAAGATGCTGAACTTGCTGATGCCAAGAATTATTTGTTAGGTAGTCTGGCTTTCCGCTTTACCACCAATGCTGCAATTGCTAGCCAGTTATTGATGACCGAGAGGCTTGGGGTTGGATTGGATTACCTCGATAAATTTCGCAAGGAAGTTAGTGCGGTAACGGGGGACGATATCAAAGCGGTGGCATTCAAGCATATACAAACAGATAAATTACTTCTGCTTGCAGTCGGGGCAATTGATCAAACAGGAAAACTTTTGCCAAAAAAATAAGTGTCAATCCAAGTCGGAAAATAAATCTCTTGCAGGTGGTAAAAGGCACTCGGGGGAATCGTTGGCTACTTTGTTAACCAAGGTTCTTACTTCTTTTAATTGTAGAAACCCTGAAGGCGCTGGTTGAAGCAGTGCGCCAATTTCTGCTGAGTGCCTCTCATCGTGATTGAGCCAGGTTTTCCAACTTTCCCGTGGAAGTATCAAAGGCATGCGTTCGTGAAGTTCGTTCATGTCTTGATTGGCAGCAGTTGTGATGATTGAAAAGGTCTCGAGGGTTTCTTCGCCAAGATGGGTGTTGGATTCCCAAATGCCGCCAAAACCCAGAAGGCTTTGATCTTTGGGGCAGATGAAAAAAGGCTTTTTGCTTTTTCCGGTAGTCTTCCATTCGTAAAACCCGTTTGCGGGGATGATCCCCCGCCTTTTGTTAAATGCAGATTTGAAAGAAGGTTTTTCTGTAATCGTTTCAGCGCGTGCATTGATCATTTTTCCAGCCATGCTTTTATCCTTAGCCCAGGCAGGGATCAACCCCCAGGAAAGATAAGAGGGGCTTAAATTTCCGCCCGTTCCTCCCTTGATAAACAGGCATGATTGGCTGGGCGCAAGGTTGTAGCGGGCTGAAAATGCCGGGAATAAGGGTATTCCAAGAAACAATTCCAGCAAGGTTTTGTCAGCATATAATGCGAATCTGCCACACATCGTATACCCCGGGGATAAATCACCCCTTTTCAAATGTTATAATTGTTTCATATTAATCTATGAGGGCAGTTGTTTGATTGTAAATATCTGCCATTAAATATTATTCTGACAAGGGGTAAGCCAATGAGCGAATCTACAAAAAAAATGGAATTCAAAACGGAATTAAAACAGCTCCTTTACCTGATCACGCATTCTCTATACTCGAATAAAGAAATTTTTCTTCGAGAATTAATTAGTAACGCAGGCGATGCCATCAATAAGATCCGATTTGATTCCTTAGATCAGCAAGATGATCTTGAAGGGAATAAAGATTGGAAGATAAAAATAATAATCAATAAGGAATTGGGAACACTGACGCTTTCAGACAATGGGATTGGGATGTCGCGGGAAGCGGTAATTGAAAATTTGGGAACCATTGCCCGGTCCGGCACTAAAAACTTTCTTGATCGGATCAAAGGTCAGGAAGGGAAAACTAAACCCGAACTCATCGGGCAATTTGGCGTTGGGTTTTATTCCGCTTTCATGGTTGCAGATAAAGTTGAAGTTTTATCTCGCATGGCTGGGAAAGCAGAGGACGGCATTTGTTGGATTTCTGATGGCCAGGGCGAATTCACCATTGAATCTAAACCGAAAGCTGAACGCGGTACTGATGTTATTCTTTATTTGAAAGAGGCGGATAAGGATTTCTTAGAGAGTTTTAAAATCCGCTCCATCATCAGGAAGTTTTCTGACTTTATCGAGCACCCTATCGTTCTGGAAGTTGTAGGCGAAACAAAAGATCCTGAAGAAAAAGACGAAGTCCTAAATTCGCAAAAAGCTTTATGGCTTCGCAGTAAATCCGAAGTTACCCAGGAAGAATACGACACTTTTTACAAGCAAATCAGCAATGATTTTCAGGAACCTGCGAAAGTAATTCATTACACCGCAGAAGGTATGAATGAATTTCGGGTGCTGTTATTCATTCCACCAAGCCTGCCTATGGAATTTCAATTTGGGGATGTGAAGATCGGCCCCCGATTGTATGTGCAACGCGTTTTGATCATGGATAATTGCGAACAACTTTTGCCCTCGTATTTAAGATTTGTCAAAGGCGTGGTGGATTGTGCCGATCTACCATTGAATATATCGCGTGAAATATTGCAGCAAAATCCCGTGCTGGAAAGGATTCGCAAGGATGTAGTAGGAAGTATTCTAAAAGCTTTGAAAGACATGAAGAAATCAGAGCCAGAGAAATACCTTAAGTTTTTTGCAGAGATGGGTTCCATATTAAAAGAAGGTTTGCGAGTCGATTTTGAAAATCGTGAGAAAGTTGCAGACCTATTACTTTTTAACTCTTGGAAAACAAACGCAGATAAAACCATCACCTTGGAAGAGTATGTTTCTGCAATGCCAGAAGGGCAGACGGAAATCTACTATCTTGCAGGCGAAAGTCGCGCCCAAGTCGAATTCTCGCCCCTGCTCGAATCGTATAAATCCAAGCAACAGGATGTCCTATTGCTTCTTGATCCCATTGATGAGTTTTCTCTGCCTTACTTACAAGAATACAAGGGTAAAAAACTGAAGGGGATCGATAGGGTTGATAGCAGCAAATCGGATTCTGATGCAGAAATACTGGAAGCCACCAAAAGCCGTTATGCGGGTTTTGTTGAACACCTAAAAGCCAAGCTTGGTGTTGTTTCAGATGTTAAATTAACTTCGAGGTTGAAGGAAAGCCCTGTGGTACTGGTTTCAGAGTCGGGTGGTTTTTCTGCAAGTCAGGAAAGGTTTTTGAAGAAGATAGGGAAGGCGCAGGAAGGAATGGAATCGAAGAGGGTTCTTGAAATTAATCCTGAGCATTCGCTGGTGCTAAAGCTTCGCGATTT
>CAJCCR010000196.1 GCA_903960945.1 uncultured Planctomycetaceae bacterium | reverse complement strand
CTTTTTGTTGCTATTCGAATGGGTGCAATCGAAGCAGTTAATCCTTGGCTTGTATTCTCCCTTATTTGCTTAGTTGCATTAGAAATGGCGATGATTGCAGCTTGGCGCAACCTTGCAGGATATGCCTTTGCAAACATTTTGACTTCACTTGGTGCGTGCATCTATCTGGGGATTGCTTTCCATCTTCATCACCCGTTGGATATGGTCAACTTAGTTTGTTTGGGCCTTGGAAGCATCTCGTTTTTCTGGTTCCTTGTTTCCTCTTTGCCTGTTTCCGGAATCAAACTCCTTGCTATCCGTATGACTGAATCTGCAATGCAAATTGCTTTGGTTGCTATGGGGCTAAGCGGTGCAATTGTTTATTTCGGTTGCTTGAATGGCCAGCTTTACTTAACTGATCTTCCTCTCGCATCTTACTCGATTTCTATCTTGACACTTGTTGCTTTCGTTGGATTTTTAACACAGAAAGTGAAGTTTGGCGATCTTGGTTTATTCACCCTTGGGCTGGTTGCGATTACCTACTGGCTACGATCTAGAAACTTGCTCTATACAGAATTAATTCAAGCTACCTGTATTCCCATTGCTTTGTTGATGACTTTAATTACAGGCATTATTGCTATTCCTTTTTTGAAGGTAAAGCCACTTTGGTTGCCTGGTGTTCAAGGTATTGTGTCCGGTGTCATTTTGCTGCTTTCTATTTGGATCTCGTGGCATGCTGAAATTTTTGAAGAAAGAATCATAGGAGCTTGTGCAACTTTTTGTGTCGCACCTTCTGCTTTGTTTCTTGCCTGGGCAGGGCTTGGTACTTCCAGGAGTGTGCGTAGGGAATTTTTATTCTTGCTTGCTGCAGCTTGGTGTTTGATTCTGCAAGCTGCTCCTTCTCCGCTTGATGATGCTCGCTGGCCTCAAAGAGGTGCGCTGTTACAATTCGCCATCTTGGTGCTTGCAATAGTCGGCAGATTGATTCTAGGAAAGTTGACCGGCGTCTGGGAATTTGCAACCAAATTGATCCGAGATCGGTTACCTATTTTTGCATTTCTTTCCGTCTTTTGCTCTCTTGCTTTGGAAGCAATTTATTTCAACCCTGATGTAATGAAAAGTCTGCAATCTGAATGGGCTGTTCAATTGGTTTTGGTTTCTGTTGGCGTGTTAGGACTCGGTTGTCTTTGGTTTGTTTGTTTTCTTGATGCGGAAAATGCAAGCGATACTTCTTGGAAGAACACCAGATACACTTGGGGCGTGATTGTCGTCCTTGTTTCAATTTTTCTGCATTGCAGACTTTGCAGGCCTGAATGGTTTGGTGGTTTCTTTGGGCAATACTGGTCCATCGGCGCCCTTATTCTTTCTTTTATTGCTGCTGGTATCTCAGAATTATTTTTCCGAAGGAACAAACAAGCCATTGCTTTGCCTATTATGCTTTGTGGCGTATTGATTCCTTTGGCACCCCAGTTATCCTTCTGGTTTAAACAATTTTTAATTGCCTATCCTGAACAGTTTTTCTTCATGAAGGCTTTTGCTGAATCTGCAATGAGGTTGCCAGGTGATTTTGCAGCTCAGGCATTCTTGTGGTTTTTAG
>CAJCCR010000195.1 GCA_903960945.1 uncultured Planctomycetaceae bacterium | reverse complement strand
GCTGCTGATGAAGAAGCTGCTCATTTCTGGCGCACGGAAACATCTGTCCCCCACAACCATATTCATCTTGGTAATAAAAAAGACAACTTCTGGGAGATGGGCGATACTGGCCCTTGTGGGCCTTGCACAGAAATCCATATCGATCTGACTCCAGATAAATCTGGTGCTCATTTGGTGAACCAAAGTTCTGCCCAATGCATTGAAATATGGAATCTTGTATTTATCCAATTTAATCGTAATGCGGATGGTTCACTTACGCCACTTCCTGCGAAACATGTCGATACCGGTATGGGTTTTGAGCGCGTTACCGCTGTTTTGCAAGGTAAAAACAGCAATTACGACACAGATATATTTACACCTATCTTTGATGCCATTCGCGATATGAGTGGGGCTAAACCTTACTCAGGTATTTTGGAAAATCACAACGATATTGCTTATCGCGTTATCGCTGATCATATCCGCACACTAACTTTCGCAATTTCTGATGGCGGAGTGCCCAGCAACGAAAAACGCGGTTATGTTCTTCGAAGTGTATTACGCAGAGCTGAACGGTACGGCAGGCAGTATCTCGGTTTCAAAGAACCGTTTCTTTACAAACTTTGCGCCATAGTGGTGCAAACAATGGGTGATGTGTTTCCAGAGCTTAGGGCTAAACCAGAAGCAGTTGCAAAAATCATTCATGAAGAAGAAGAGGCATTTCTTCGAACCATGGAACGTGGAATGAAACTGTTCCAAGAGGTTGCAGATCGAACGATAAGTGCAGGAAGTAAAACAATTCCAGCTTCGGATGTTTTTGATCTTCACACCACTTATGGCTTCTTTGCAGATATCACGGCGCAAATGGCCAGTGAAGTCGGGTTAACCATTGATTTCAATGGCTATCAAACTTTGCTTGAGAAGTTCAAATTAGAATCTGGCAAAGATCGCAAGACCTTTATTGTTAGTGCTGTAAACGGTGAAATCCCACATTGTGATGAAGCGCCAAAATATCTAGGCACTCAATCTAACGCGAAGATTCTTGGTTGGATCGACAACAACACCGTCCACAATAGTGGCGCTCTTAAAGGCGAATTAGAAGTAGCTTTGCTTCTTGATAAAAGCTGCTTTTATGCTGAACAAGGCGGGCAGGTGGGAGACAGTGGGGTAATCAAAACTGCTTCCGGAACATTCAAAGTTGAAAACACAATGAAGTTGGGTGCAGGGGTTCTTCATGTTGGAAAGTTAGATTCTGGCTCCATTACAATTGGGCAGGACGCAAAATTGTTTGTTGATTCGAGAAGAGAAGACATCAAGCGTAATCACACTTCTACCCACTTGCTTAACCTTGCATTGCGCCAAGTTCTTGGCACCCATATTGATCAAAAAGGATCATTGGTGGATGAAGACAAAACGCGATTTGATTTTTCTCACACTCAAGTAATTACAAAAGATGAGATAAGAAAAATCGAAAACATTGTGAATGAGATTATTCAAGATGATATTTTGGTTGATTGTAGAGTTATGCCTTTGGATGAAGCGAAAAAGATTCCAGGGGTTCGGGCTGTATTCGGGGAAAAATACCCAGACCCTGTTCGTGTGGTTTCGGTTGTAAAAAACGATGACCCTAACTTCAATGGCTCGGTTGAGTTCTGCGGGGGGACCCACCTTGAGCGAACTTCCCAAGCAGGGATGTTTAAAATTATTGGGCAAGAATCTGTAGGCAAAGGGGTGCGCAGATTAACAGCAATCACCGGTAAAGGCGCATGGCTTGAATTTCAAAAGAACTTTTCCACTATTGAAGCAATCGCAGAGAAACTTGGTTGTAATGCAGCTAATGCTTTAGAGAAAATAGCATCCCTTCAGGAAGAATTAAAAGCTATTAAGGCTCAGGTGAAGCAAGGGCAGGGCAATGATTTAGTTGCAGCTATGGATAAATTGCTGGAAGGTGCGATCAGCAAAGCATCAAGCAAAATCATTACGGGTGAAATTCCTGCAGGGCCAGTTGATCAGATTAGGCAGCATTTGGATCGCATTCGGCAGAAAGCTGGTTCATGCGTTGCAGTTGTTATCTGGGTTGATGAAGGCAAAGTCGGTTTGATGAGTGCGGTAAGTGATGATCTTCAAAAAGCTGGAATCGAAGCTGGAAAAATCATTGCAGAGATTGCGCCCATAGTGGATGGCAAGGGTGGTGGCCCCAAGGGGATGGCGCAAGCAGGTGGCAAGAATCCAGCCAAGGTTTCTGATGCCCTTGTAAAAGCTAAAGAAATCATTCTTTCCAAAATCTCTTAGAGAAAGACTTTTATGATTGATAATGGAGGGGCCGATCTAACTCCAACTTTGCGCACTGCAATCACCTTGCTAGAAGCGGGGCAACCCGATCAAGCGGTTTCGAGTGCGCATTTTCATGCAGACAAAATGATGCGTTTGCATGGTGTTGATTCCGAACAAGTGCTCGAGGCCCTCAAAGAACATGGGTGGGTTCTGTGGTGGACTGGCGAACAAGATCGATCTATAACTAAATTCAAACAGGCTTGTGCACTCGCTGAAAAAATATCGATGCCTGAGATTCATCTTACATTGGTAACCCAATTGGCTTTGTTGATTGCGCAAACCGGACAAATCGAACAAGCACGTAAAGAACTGCTTAAATGCTGCAAGCTGAAAATCACCCCTGATGACCAGTGCAGGTTGTTTTATCATCTTGCCCAATTCAGCCTTTATCTAGGCG
>CAJCCR010000194.1 GCA_903960945.1 uncultured Planctomycetaceae bacterium | reverse complement strand
CCAAGCCTGGCAAAATATTTTCTGATGACTTAATAAATGGGTTGGGGGAGAAACCAAAGTCGTAATGACACTTTGCTTACCTAATTCTGCAAGCACAGGGTCTTTACCCATTATTTCCTCAAATGATTGGAAATGGGGCACCTCGACTAAATAAAACTCCCAAAGCCCCTGCCAAATATCCTTGGAAGCTCGTTGGCGCACCCATATTTTCCCATTTTTTTCAATAATGAAATAAGCAAAAAACCGTTCTTTTTGACTCTTTTTCTTTGACTTTACGGGCAACGATTGCACTCGATTTTCTGAGAATGCAACACAGGTGAATTGTAAAGGACAAGTTCGACAATTAGGTGAAGGCGAGCATTGTAAGCTCCCAAATTCCATAATAGCTTGATTAAAAATAGCCGGTTGATTTTTTGGAATCAACTCATCCGCTAAATCCGTAAACGTTTTTCGAGCAGATGCATGTAAAATATCAACCTCCACACCAAAATACCGCGCAAGGATTCGAAAGACATTGCCGTCAACCACCGGCTTAGGTTCATCAAAGGCGAAAGATGCAATAGCAGCAGCCGTATATGGCCCAATTCCAGGTAATTTTATCAATTCAGCATAAGTAGATGGAAATTTACCACCCGCCTCAGCAACAAATTTTGCCGTTTTGTGTAAGTTTCTAGCCCGACTGTAGTACCCTAAACCTTGCCATAACCTAAATAAATAATCTTCATCTGCGTTAGCCAAATCTAAAACGGTTGGGAATGCCTCTAAAAGTCGATGAAAATAGGGCAATCCTTGTGCCACGCGGGTTTGTTGGAGTATAATCTCCGACAACCAGATCACATATGGGTCTTTCGTTTTTCTCCATGGTAATTCACGGGCGTTTTTGGAATACCAAGTAATGATCGTTTCTGAAAAAGGGTGTTGCAAAAGCTTTGACATGTAAAAATCAAAGATACAAGATTTCCTCCTTTTGATATAATGTGGTAAGATTGAAAAAAATCATTTTATTCCAACAAAACACTTGTCTCTCTTAAAGAAAAGCATTACTTTTGTGTCCCTTTTACAAGAGAAGGATTTAATTATTTTGAATTTAACGCATTAATTACCGTGACTAAGGCAGATGTAATTGCTGAGATTTCCAGCAAAACAGGGATTGACAAAAAAGATGTTTCTGAAACGTTAGAAAATTTCTTCCAAGTAGTAAAAGATAATTTGGCCAACCAAGAAAACATTTATGTTCGTGGGTTTGGAAGTTTTATCAATAAAAAAAGGGCTAGGAAAATTGCTCGAAATATTTCAAAAAATACTTCGATCACCATTGAGGAGCACTATGTACCTAGCTTTAAACCAGCTAAGGTTTTTGTAGAACAAATTAAAACGAGCACTGACCCTGCTAAATAAGGAGAATACTCTTTTTAAGGTCTTTTAAAATGAATAAAACGCTTGCGATTATTTTATTTATTGGACTAGGGTTAATTGCCCTTATTTCTCAATTACCAAAGGGAAATGTAAGTGCAAAAACGGAAACCACCGCGAATGGGGGTGCCAATCGAGACGCGAATGGTAAAAATACGGAAATAGATTCGTCCAAAACGGAAGAAACACATGCTGAGCCGTTGACCCCAGGTCAACAAAAGCAAATTGCTGGGTTAAAATCTTCCTTAAAGTCGGCAAAAACTGAAGCTAGCCAAGCGCTTGCTTTAGAAAAACTGATGCGGGCTTTTATGGAGTTTTCTAAATATGATAGTGCTGCGATTTATGCAGGAGAATTTTCAGATTCACACCCTGGAATTACGCATATTTTGAGAGCGGGCCAAGCATATTTTGAAGCGCAGGCTTATGCCATTAACCCCAAAAAAGCTAGCTTGATGGGAGAAAAGGCTAGAATTTATTTTGAAAAAGCATTGACACAAGATCCTAATAACCTGTTGGTTAAAACAAATCTTGCTATGACATATGTGGACACACCTACACCCATGAAAGGCATAACGTTGCTTAGGGAGGTGATTGAACAGGAGCCAACGTACATTCCGGCTTTGTTTAATTTAGGAATACTGTCAATTAAGTCAAATCAATTTGGCAAAGGCCAAGAAAGATTTGCACAGATATTGAAGCTGGATCCAACAAATTATAAAGCCGCATTAAATCTCGGTTTTTGTTTGGCACAGTTAGATAAAAAAGAAGAGGCTAAAAAAGTTCTCAAAGAAGTTGTTGCGAAAAGCAAGAACCCTGAAGAAACAAAAGCCGCTAAAGAATTGCTGGCAGAAATGCTGCAAAAATAGTATAGACAGCATTTGTCTGAACAGTAAAATAAAGTTGAAAATCAACTTTACACATTATTTAAACATTAAACGCTAAAAGGTATGCCTTGCGGAAAAAAAAGAAAACGTCATAAGATTTCAACTCACAAGAGAAAGAAACGTCTACGTAAAAATCGTCACAAGAAGAAGTAGTGTATTGATTACAATTTCCACTGGAAATGTAATTAGGTAGCGCAAGAACAGGCCTTTTATCCTAGGATAAAGAGCCTGCTTTTGGCGTTAAATTTGTTGTATATTTTAAAGGGCTTATAGCTCTGCCACACATTCTTCTCAAATAAACTTGTGAGTAATGAATTAATCATAAATTCTACCCCCACGGGCGATAGAATTGCTCTTTTGCATGACAAAAGAATCGTAGAATACCATATTGAACAATCTGAGCCAAAATTCTCTGTCGGAGACATCTATTTAGGTACAGTTAAAAAATTAGTTTCAGGGCTTAATGCTGCTTTCATTGATATAGGCTATGAAAAAGATGCATTTTTGCACTATCACGACTTAGGGCCAAACTTAAATACCGTTCAAAAATTTACTCGGGATGTCCTTACAAAAAAAGGCAAAAATGTCCGAATCGAAAATTATAAGCTAGACGAGGAAATCGATAAACTAGGTAAAATCGAAAAGGCTTTAACGAAAGGCCAACAGATTTTAGTTCAAGTAATCAAAGAACCTATCTCGACAAAAGGCCCTAGACTTTCCTGTGATATTTCCATTGCTGGAAGATTTTTGGTTTTAGTTCCATTTGCAAATGGGGTTAATATATCGAAAAAAATCACCTCTCGTTCTGAGCGAAACCGACTTCAAAAACTGAT
>CAJCCR010000193.1 GCA_903960945.1 uncultured Planctomycetaceae bacterium | reverse complement strand
GTTCGTGAGCGAGAGTTGCGGTGAACCCTGTTACATGGGTGACTGGGCCCATCATCCAAAGTAATAGGTCGACATTGTGGATTGCTTGATTCATGAAAGCGCCCCCGCCATCGAGAGCCATGGTTCCCTTCCAACCACCTTCATCGTAGTAGGCCTGGGTTCGCCACCATTTGCAGGTGGTCTCGCCTAGGGTTAGTCTGCCAAATCTTTTTGCATCAACCGCGGCTTTAAGTTCAACATTGGCATCGCCAAAGCGCGAGGGGAAGATGGTGCAAAGAAGAACCTTGTTGGCATCGCATTCGCGGATGATGGTATCGCAACGATCTGCAGTGATTTCGAGGGGTTTTTCGACAACGACATGCTTGCCTGCGCGGGCGCATTCTACTGCGGGTTCCAGGTGGGCACCCGAGGGGGTGGTGATGATTACGATATGAATATCTTTTCTTGCAAGCACCGGTGCAAGATCTGGATAGATATCACAAGAGAGCTTGAGTTCTTCGTTCATTGCTTGGGCGTTTTTGCCACTTCTGCTGATGAGCGCCAAAAGTTTTGTTCCGGGAATTTCTGCAAGTGCTCTGGCATGAAAGCGGGCGATCATACCGCACCCTACAATTGCAACGCCTAGTGGTTGTCCATTGTTCGCCATCGATTTACTCCGGATGAGTTAGGAATTTTCAGAAAGAATGGTTTGGAAAGCCTTGATCAGATATTGAAGCCCGCTGAACAAGGTGGCTGCAAGCATGCCATAGATCAGTGCTGCTCTGGCATAAAAGCCAAAGGTTGGATTGATCCATTCGAGATTCATGAGGTTGATGAAGATGGAGATGAGGGCAGCGCATTGAAGAATCATCTTGGCTTTACCGAGGAAGTCTGCACCAAAGCTGACGCCTTTTTTCTCGATGAAGTTTCGGAGTCCGGTGATGAGAAGTTCCCGTGCAACGACAACGGTGACCATCCATGGTGGCAGCCAGCCTTCGGTGGTTCCTATGGGGATGAGGAAAATAAAGGTACCACAGATAAGAACTTTATCAACAAGCGGGTCTAGGTTACGGCCTAAGCTGCTTTGCATATTCTGGGTGCGTGCGAGATGGCCATCGAGCCAGTCGGTGAATGCAGCAAATATGAAAACTAGAAGAGAAGCGAGCCATAATTCTTGCGAGATGAGATAAAAGAGAACGAAGGAAAGAAGGAAGCGCATGCCTGTAAGCTGGTTGGGCAGGTTGAATAAAACCGCCCTTCCTGACTTGATAGCCTGCGTGCCTGCGAGGTTTCTTTCCATGAAGCAAATACTCTTTATGCAAAACTAGCGAATAGAAATTACCCTGCCTGCGAGATCGTAGCCATCCGTTCCGGTGATTTTCGTGCGAACGATATCACCCGAGCGAAGGCCTTTTCCCTTTAAGCGGATCAGGCAATCGATATCAGGTGCATCTGCAAAAGTTCTGCCTGTAAACTGGCCTGGGACTTCTGGATCTGGCCCATCCACAATCGCTTCTATTTCCTTGCCTAACTGTGCTTGGCACCACTCAAATGCAATAGGTTGTTGCAAAGCCATGAGTGCGTTTTGCCTGGCGGTTTTAACTTCTTCAGGTAGATGATCTTCGAGCCTGGAAGCGGGAGTTCCCGGTTCAAGAGAGTAGGTGAACACACCCAACCTTTCGAATTTTGCCTGCTTGACGAATTCAACAAGTTCTTGAAACTCTTCTTCGGTTTCGCCAGGGAATCCAGCGATGAAGGTTGTGCGGAAAGCGAGGTTTGGAATTGCTGCGCGTAATTTTGCAAGCAGTGTTTCAACATCGGCCCTGCGCACTTTTCGTTGCATTCTGCGCAACACACGATCGTTGATATGCTGCAAGGG
>CAJCCR010000192.1 GCA_903960945.1 uncultured Planctomycetaceae bacterium | reverse complement strand
GTGACTGTATTTTTTGCTTCATTCAGTCCATCATTATGCAAATAACGGACCATGCTAAAGAAATTGACATTTGCAAATCAAAACTTTTGGAAATATGCACACGAATAAAAGGCAAGAACGAATTACCCAACAGTAAATCAGAAGATATTTTTGCTTTCTCAGACACTAAAAATCTTACTGAGGGAGAACTTAATTCCCTAGACAACACAATCCAAGAAGAGATCGTAAAAAACTTCGAAGCGTTTACACAGTTGTTCATTGGTAGGGCAAACTTGATTTTTGAACTTGAAAAAACGATTAATCAAACCGCAGCAATTTATTTAAAAAGCCAAGGAAAACTTTCTAAAAGTAACATCTTGGATTCGATTGAAGATTTAAGCGCCAAGATTAGCTTCATCAAAAACCATATTGCTTCAGTTCAGCACAAGAACCCCATGCATGTAAATGAATTTGCGAATCAAACTATTTTTTCATTTCCCCAAAACATTTTAGGGGAATGGAATAATATTGAGATGTTTGGCCCGACTAATCAAAGCATTTACCTAGTTCCTGGAAACGCTGATTTTATTTCATGTATATGCGAAGAAAACATCATAAATTTGAATGTTTCAAAAAGTTTAAACCACTTTTTCGAAATACAGCAAGAACATGTAAATAGTGATGTTTCCCAATCAGATATAGAAACCTCAAAACATTCACCAAAATAGCAGGATGCTTACCATGTCTGATATGGAATATCGAATTAATCAAGATGCATTTCATGGCCCATTAGACCTTTTATTACATCTCGTTAAAAAAGAAGAAGTGGACATTCTTGAAATATCAATTGTAAGAATTGCGGATCAGTTTAAGGAATTTATGGAGGTTATCACATTCTTAGACTTAACATTGGCAGGTGAATTTTTAGTAATGGCAACAAAGTTGATGGAAATCAAAAGCCAATTACTTTTACCAAGGCAGATACAACACACCAACAAAGAAGATGATCCAAGAAATGAAATTGTAAGACAACTAGTGGAATACAAAAAATTTAAAGATGCAGTCGAAATTTTAGAGGAACAAGCAGAGACTGCAGGCCAGAAAATCCCCCGTTTAATTTCGGATCAATTCCACGAGGAACGAGTAAGTTCCGAAAAACCAATTCAGGAAGTAGAACTCTGGGATTTAGTAAGTGCATTTGGAAGAATCATGAAAGAAACGCTTGCAATTCAATCCCAAGAGATTGTTGTGGATCAAACTCCTATGGAGGTATACCTAGAAGAAATAACCGAGAAGTTAATTCGAGAAAAATCTATACCATTCAGGGATTTATTCTGCCCCCCATTCCACAAAATGCGTTTGATCGGTCTATTTCTTGCGATACTCGAACTTATAAAAAAACAATCGATATTTGCACAACAAGATGAAAATTTTGGTGAAATACATTTAAAATGGAAGCAGAGCGTTACCGTTTTTTAAATCGCTTTTTCTTTATTTGGGGTGCAGCAACTTTCTCGCCTTTTAAGGTTGCGATTTTATCTCGAAGTTGTGCCGCTTTTTCAAACTCTAAGTCTTCGGCAGCTTTGAGCATTTGGATTTGCAGTTCTTCTATCACCTCATGTTTTTCAACCTGATCTTCATTTTCAATACCAACCACTTTGTTGGCAAAATCATAGGCAGCTATTTCGTCTTCTATAAATACGGGTATCAAACTCTTGATGGACTGAGGAGTAATATTATTATCTAAATTATATTGCGTTTGTAATTCTCGCCTGCGTTTAGTCTCTTCGATTGCACGGTGCATGGAATTAGTTACTCGGTCACCATAAAGAATCACTTCGGCATTAACATTTCTAGCCGCCCTCCCAATCGTTTGAATCAGAGATGTTTCACTTCTTAAGAAGCCTTCTTTATCAGCGTCTAAAATTGCAACAAGCGAAACCTCGGGTAAATCCAAGCCTTCCCTTAAAAGATTAATGCCTACTAGCACATCAAATGCACCTTCCCGTAATTCCCGCAGAACCTTAATTCGCTCGATCGCATCTAATTCCGAATGGAGCCATTTGCAACGCATCCCAGTTTCTTGAAAAAACCGAGTTAAATCTTCTGCCATTCGTTTGGTTAGCGTTGTTACTAAAACCCGCTCTTTTCGATCAACCCTAATTTTAATCTCTTTTACAAGATCAGCAACTTGTCCCTTGGCTGGTCGGACATGTAAAATCGGATCGACCAATCCAGTTGGTCGAATTACCTGTTCAACAACTTCTCCCTTGCACCGGGATAACTCATACTCTGCGGGAGTGGCAGACATAAACAGTATGCGTTTGGATTTGCCTTCCCATTCTTCAAAACGAAACGGCCTGTTATCCAAAGCACTAGGAAGCCTAAACCCATGATCAACGAGTGTTGTTTTTCTAGAAAAATCTCCAGCATACATTCCACGAACCTGCGGGACGGTAACATGCGATTCATCAACCACTACAAGAAAATCTTCAGGAAAAAAGTCCATAAGTGTGTAGGGTGGTTCTCCGGGATTTCTTCCACTAAACCAGCGGGCATAATTTTCAACACCGGGGCAATGGCCTGTTTCAATCAGCATTTCAATATCAAATTTCGTTCTTGCAGCAAGCCTTTGGGCCTCGAGTAATTTGCCTTCTTTTTTAAAAACATCAAGCCTATCGTCCAATTCTTTTTTAATACCTTCCACTGCGGTTTTCATTCTATTTTCTGGAGTTACAAAATGTTTGGCAGGGTAAATAAAAAGTTCATCATTTGTTTTAAGAACTTCACCCGTAAGAGGGTTAGTGAGACTCAGGTTATCGATTTCATCACCAAAAAGTTCAACTCGCAGGGATATTTCCTCCGATGCAGGCCAGATTTCAATTACATCTCCCCTAACTCTAAATGTTCCACGGGTAAACGAAATATCATTTCGTTTGTATTGAACATCTATAAGTTTAAGCAAAAGATCTTCTCTGCGAATCGATTCACCCCTCTTTAATGAAATAACCATGCGTTTATAATCACTTGGGGAACCCAGACCATAAATACAAGAAACACTGGCAACAATTATTACATCCTGCCTACTGACTAAAGCACTGGTTGCAGCGAGGCGAAGCCGGTCAATATTCTCATTAATTTGCGCATCTTTTTCGATATAAATGTCACGCTGAGGGATATAAGCTTCTGGCTGATAATAATCGTAATAACTAACGAAATAATGCACCGCATTTTCGGGAAAGAACGTTTTAAATTCTTGGTAGAGTTGTGCAGCAAGTGTTTTATTATGCGCGAGCACCAGTGTAGGCTTATTCAAGTTGGCAATAACATGGCTTGCAGTAAAAGTTTTTCCAGTACCAGTTGCACCCAATAAAACTTGAGCGACCTTCCCCTCATTAAAGCCGCTTAACAAAGCTTTAATAGCTCTAGGTTGATCACCTGCAGGTTCATAATGGCTGAGTAATTTAAAAAGAGTGCCCATCGGCTAAAACTTTCCGTTAAAAAAAGCATCTAATACATTATTGACTGATTAAAGGGAATTTCAAGAAGGGAGCAATCTTAGAAGCGGTTTTTTTTCCTATACCTGAAACTTTTTGCAAATCATTTTCGTCACGAAACAGCATATCTTGCCTTTTATCCACGATTCTTTTTGCCAGCGTATCACCAATTCCTGGTAGTTTTTTTAATTCTTCAAAAGTTGCAAGATTCGGATCTATTTTTTCAGAAACAAGGTTAACCTTCCTAATTGAAATTGATTTCCCTGTAACAGAGTTAGGCGGAATCCAAATTCTAGGTGAATCAAATTCAGTAATCGGGGTTGCCCCTGCAACCACCAAATGATGCCTAATTTTCTCTGCGGTTTTCTTGCCAACCCCTTTTATTTTTTCAATTTCATCAACGCTGTTAAAGCCGCCAAAGGCCTTGCGATAATTTACAATTTCCAAAGCAATTGATTTTCCAATACCTGGGACTTGAGCCAACTCACCATAAGCTGATTGATTCAGATCAAGTTTAAGATTATCAAGTTTTTCAGATTTCGGATTAGATTCAGAAAAAGGATAGGAATAAAAATGTCGGGAACAAGTAAAAAAGAAAAGGATGACTAAAGTAAAACACAAGCAAGCCTGAACCATAACGGAATAAACGATACGATTTTTTTTCGTAGCGTTTAAAGGAGGAGTCTCAAGTTGCAGCACAGGAATAGGCATCATGATTCTTTGCAAGAAACTAGCTTGGTTTCTGGAATTCCAATATAGCATACCTGCAAAGTCGGTTATAACAAAAAAAATTTCTGCAAAAAAGATGGTCAGCACGGTCAAAAAAGCCATTAAGCCAAGGTAATCTTAAAAGTCTAGGGATGCTTCCTAAGAATTGATTACCCTCCCAAGTCAAATTTGGAACAATTTGTTTTAAATGCAAAAGAGTTGCCCAAGTAAGGGACTCTTCGTCAAAGGTGTGCTTTTTAATTGCACTTAACGCCATAAAACTGCGAATCAAACGAGTCAAAACAGAAAAGGAAACAGGTTCACAGAATACGGCTTTACCATGGGGAACGAGCACTCGCAGAATCTCCCTCTGAGCAAAATCCAAGTTTAGATGATGCAATATGGCATTACCCCAAATCAGATCAAAAGAGTTATCAGCAAAAGGGAGAAGTTCTGCACAAGCAGTCAAAACATTCACTTGTAAGCCGTTGGCAAAGGCCCTGTTTTTCGCTTCTGCAAGATAACCTGGGGAAACATCCAAGGCAGTTACCAAAGCGCCTTGCCTGGCAAAAAGAACCGAGGCCATGCCATGCCCACAGCCTAAGTCTAAAACCCGCTTTCCTTTAAGATCTCCGAGTTTTAAAACAGCAGTTCGAACCCAAGACTCATGGGATAAATATTGCTCATCGGTAAAAAGATAATTTTCAGGTGAGGAAAAAGCGTGGAGTCTACTAAGGGCTTGCTGGTCATGAAAGACTTTTTCACGATAAATGCGATCAAAATCAGAGAAAACAATGTCGTCAGGCTTGTTGGTTTCCATTGCAAAAACCATTTAGTTCAATGATGAAGTAAACCTTAGAAATTGAAAACTAAACTGCCCCTAGAGCCAAGCAGCAGTTATGCCCGCCAAACCCAAAACTATTGGAAACGGCATAGCGAACCTTCATTTGTCTGGCAGAATTGGGCACATAATCGAGGTCACATTTAGGATCTGGAGTATGAAAGTTGATGGTAGGATGAACAACCCCGTGTTTAATGGACAGGGCACAGGCAATAAGTTCGATACCACCACTGGCACCAAGGGTATGCCCAATCATGCTTTTAGTACTGCTAACTGCAATTTTTTTTGCGTGGTCTTTAAAAACGATTTTAAGGGCCTTAGTTTCAGCCTCATCGCCAAGTTGAGTACTTGTTCCATGAGCATTAACATAATCAACTTGATCAGGATTAAGCTTAGCATCAGCCAAAGCAAACTGCACTGCTTTAGAAGCACCAACTCCCTCGGGATGCGGGGCAGTAATATGATAAGCATCGGCAGTGTTTCCACAGCCCAGAATCTCTGCATAAATATTTGCGCCCCGCTTGCGGGCGTGCTCATATTCTTCCAAAACAACAATTCCAGCACCTTCACTTAAAACAAAACCATCACGGTCTTTATCGAAAGGCCTGCTAGCAGTAGAGGGGTCGCTATTGCGATGTGAAACAGCCCTGGCGGCAATAAATCCACCGAGCCCCATAGGGGTGATAGCAGCCTCAGAACCGCCCGCAACAATAGCATCCGCGAATCCGCCTCGAATAGAATGCAAAGCATCACCTAAAGCATGAGCAGCAGAAGCACAGGCAGTTGAAATAACCGTATTGTGACCCATGAGATTAAAATGAATGGAGACATTACCAGCGGCAGAATTTGCAATCATTTTTGGAATAACAAAAGGACTGATTCGATCAGGCCCCTGTTGGGTATGACGCGTAAACTGTTCTTCAAACTCATTGAGCCCACCAATACCGCTACCAATGATAACGCCATAGCGAAAGGGATCACCTTGGGAGAAATCAATTCCAGAATCTTTAACAGCAGAAATAGCAGCGACTAGGGCAAACTGAGAGAACCTATCAAGCCTTTTAGCCACTTTCCCTTCAAGATGATTCTCAGGGATGAAGTTTTTAACTTCGCCTCCAAAATGAACTTTGAAGGCAGAAGTATCAAACTGTTCTATAAGGCTTACACCGCTGCGTCCTGCACAAAGATAATCCCAAAAAGTTGGGATATCGTTACTTAAAGAATTGACAGTACCAAGCCCGGTAATGACAACACGCCGTGTCATTTCTTGGCTTGCTCCTTTTCGATGTATTCAATTGCTTCGCCCACAGTGCGGATTTTAGCAGCTTGTTCATCGGGGATTTGGATATCGAACTCTTCCTCGAGTTCCATAACTAGTTCGACGACATCAAGGGAATCAGCACCCACATCTTCAACGAAAGAAGTAGTGCGAGTGATTTGACCTCTATCGACAGCCAAGGATTCAACAACAATGTCTATAACTCTTTCTTCGACAGAAGCCACGGCACTATACCTCCAGAAAACATAGGGCAATAAAGCCCATAAAAATACTTACAAAAACAATGAACTATAAGGTTATCTACCACAACCAAGAATCTCGGGCAAGCCATCTTATCTATCTTGTTTATAATTCCTGCCAAATCAGTCCAGACTAAAGTTGAATATTAGGCCTGAATGTTAACAATCTCAATCTTCCGGTTGATCCTTTTAGCCAATCCCGCAAGAACTCTGCCCGGGCCTACTTCATAAAGCTTTTCAACCCCGGAGTCCAGAATTTTCCGGATACAATTTTCCCAAAGTACAGGCTCCACGACCTGCCGAGCAAGTTTATTTTTTATGCTTACGGGATCAGAGTGTTCTAATGCATCCACATTAGCAAGTACTGGAACATTAGTAGATGCTATGCTAGTGGTACTAAGGATCTTGGCCAGTCTATCAAGGGCGGGCTCCATTAGGGAGGTATGAAACGCCCCAGCAACCGCAAGTTTAATAGTCCGAATACCTTTTTCAGATGCGATTTTTTCAAACATCAAACAAGCCTGATCATCACCAGAAACAACAATATTTCCAGGACAAAGAAAATTAGCCATCTTGATCAGGCCAACTTTTCCAGCTTCTTCACAGATTTGTGCAATTTGATCTTTTTCAGCACCAATAACACTTAGCATACCGCTAGGGCTTTTTTCAGAGGCGGCTTGCATGGCTTCGCCACGCTCTTTAACCAAAGCAACGCCATCTGCAAAGGATATGGCCCCAGCAAAAGTCAATGCGGTATATTCACCCAAGCTAAGGCCTGCAGTAATTTTGCAACTTTGGGCTGCTTGTGGATCTTCTGAATTTAATAAATCCAATGCAGCTAAACTAGAAACATAAATAGCAGGCTGACTGAAAACGGTAGAATTAAGTTTATCGACGGGCCCATTTTTGCAAATTTCAAGAAGATCATAGCCAAGGATTTGTGAAGCCTGCTGGAACCTTTGAAATGCAGGAGGAAACTTGTCGCAAAGAGCAGCGCCCATGCCCAAATATTGAGCTCCCTGCCCAGGAAATAAAAACGCTGATGAGGCCATTTATTAAAAGATTCCTTCCAACACCTTAATTTTTATCAGAATCCTACTGACTTATTACCACGGAAGGGGCTGATTCAAGTTCGCTTACGATCAAATCATTAAGCTTAAGCCTTGCATACTTGGCAGCCAACAATAATGCATTTTTAATGGCCCGATCTTTCGAACTTCCATGACAAATAATACAAACGCCATCAATGCCGAGTAATGGTGCCCCACCAAATTCGCTGTAATCGTACTTGCTTGCAAGTTGCTTCAATGCGTTTTTAGCGAGATCTTTTTCCTGTTTCAAACAACCCAGAATTTCTTGAGTGGTGACTTCCATTAAATACTGGTAAAGGCCTTCGCAAACTTTAAGCACAACATTTCCAACAAAACCATCGCAAACAACAACTTCTGCAACCCCTTGGTGAATGTCACGACCTTCGATATTCCCAATAAAGCTACTTTTTGAAGGACTACTATTAAAAAGTGCAAGAGTTTCTTTGGCCAAACTATTACCCTTGGCCTCTTCAGAACCAACATTCATTAGACCAATTTTGGGGTTTTCGTGACCAAGAATTCTGCGCGCAAACAAACTGCCCATTACACCGTACTGATAAAGGTGTTCAGCTTTGGGTTGAGTATTGGCTCCAACATCAATTAAAACACAAAAACCTTTTTTAGTTGGCATTACAGCTGCAATGCCAGGCCTTTTAACATTTTTCAGAAATCGCCTAGTGAACATCCCACCAGCAACCATCGCGCCGGTATTACCAGCACTTACAATGCCATCAACTTCTTTTTGGCAAAGTAACTGCCAACACCTAGAAATGGAGTTATCAGGTTTCTTACGCAAGCCATCAACCGGAGACTCCTCCATCCCAATGGCTTGGGTACAGTGAAACACTTTAATACGATCAGCATGGGGTTGGCCTTGAATGTGATGATCAATTTGATCTTTATCACCAACAAGAACCACGGAAAGTTCGGTGTCAGACTGAACCGCCTGTAAAGCCCCGGCAATGATCGGTCCAGGAGCAAAGTCTCCGCCCATTGCATCCAAAGCAATGCGCATTTTTTACTTCTCCTGTTCAACTTTCAAGAATTCACGGCCCTGATAAAATCCACAATTAGAGCAAACTCTATGTGGCCTAAATGGAAATCCACAATTGGAACAATATGCAACCTGCATAGGTTTTGCACCCAAATGACTTCGTCTTTTACCTTGGCGGGCGTGAGAAGTCCTTCTTTTTGGTACTGCCATGTTTAAAACATCCCTTCCTAAACGAAAAATTTACTTATAATTACAATATTTATAAACCTGCATTTAGTCTAGTGCTTATTCACTTAGACTTCAGAACTAGTTTATCAAAACTACTCAAACAATCGAGATTTTACACATTCCTTCCTAAGTATTTCAGGTATACTTCAACGAATATTTACTCTTTTGGAGAATCTTATGGACAATCTTTGGGCCCCTTGGCGGCATGCCTACATCGCTGCAAACAAACCCGAAATTAAGGATTCTTGCTTCATCTGTTCCGCTAAAAACCACCCTTTTGACAAGCATAATGATAAGCAAAGCCTTCTTGTGAAACGACTTAGGTTCAGCTTAGTCCTCCTAAATAAATTCCCTTACAACAACGGGCACCTCTTAATTTGCCCCCTTGATCACACCGGGGACTTAGGCCAATTAAATGAAAAGCAACTTTTATCCAATTCACTTACAATTCAACATCTTTTAAAAATACTTCAAGAATTGATCAATCCTGACGGATTTAACATAGGAATGAACCATGGCTCCGCAGCTGGGGCTGGCGTCCCGGGGCACCTTCACTGGCATATTGTTCCCCGTTGGAATGGTGATACCAACTTTATGCCCGTTCTTACTTCAACGAAAGTCATTGTCCAATCTTTGGATAGCCTTTTCGAACTCCTGACTCAAAGTATTGAAAAACACCCGTTCCCTGTAGAGTGTTAGAGACCTTAAACCAATCTAATGGAGCCCACATGGAATCGCTTTCACCGCTGGCCATGAAAACTGATCTCAGCAAAGGCAGAGACTATGCCGAAAAGGATCACCCTTTCCGGAATTCCTATCAACGAGATCGAGACCGAATTGTTCATGCCACCGCTTTTCGACGACTTGCCCACAAGACTCAAGTTCTAGTCACCCATACTAGCGACCACCATCGAACCCGACTTACCCACACTCTTGAAGTGGCGCAAATAAGTAGAACCGTTGCCAGACAACTTCACTTGAACGAAGATTTAACCGAGGCGATTGCTCTATCTCACGACTTAGGGCACCCTCCTTTTGGCCATGCGGGCGAATATGCATTGAGCGATTGCATGGTTAATCATGGCGGATTCGAGCACAACCGCCATGCTCTTAGGATCGTAGAAGAACTCGAATACCCCTATGCAAATTATCCTGGCTTAAACCTGACATGGGAAGTCCGCGAGGCAATGGCGCTGCATTCCAAAGTACCCGACTGCCCAGAAGTAAAAAAATACCTTAAATACAAACAACCTTTTCTAGAAGCACAAGTTGCGGATACATGCGACAGCCTTGCATACAATGCCCACGACATTGATGATGCAATCAGCCTCGGAATAATCCAATTTTCAGACCTTGAAGGATCAAAAATATGGAAAATGGCCTTTGCAAAAGCACAGGAAGTCTTACCCAAAGAAGCAACAATAACTCAGACTCAATTAGGTGCAATTCGAATTCTTATCGATATGCATGTTTACGATTTAGTAGAAAACACTCGCAAGAACATATCTCTTGCAAAGGCAAACAGCCTTGAACAAGTTAGAAACATGGAGAGTTCCGTTGTTTGTCATAGCCCAGAGATAGAGGAACTGAAACATGAACTTGGGGCAGTTCTTAAGCAAAAAATATACAACAATTTCCGAGTGCAGCGGATGGCAAATAAAGGCGCAAGGTTTGTAAAAAGATTATTTTTAGAATTCTCTGAAAACCCATTGCAGCTTCCCGAGAGGTACAAAACCCGAATAATAACCCAAGGCTTACATCGTACAGTTTGCGACTATATCGCTGGAATGACAGATAGATTCGCACAAGATGAATACATGAAAATCTTCAATCCTTATTTTGATGTTTAAACACTTTTAGGGATAAAAATGGAAGCATTGATGTTACAAACACTTTAAAAGGTTGTTCATTCCATTAAAATATGAATACTTCGTAATGGCTATCACAAAAGAACGGATACAAAAATGGAAATGGATTCTTTCAACAACAAGAATTGGATAGTTAAAGCTTGGAATTCTGGTTTTTTACCCCTCGGACTATTACGCGCATTCTTCGGTGCAGGCATGATTGCCCTTGCAATGATTGCATACCAACATTTTGGTAATGCAGAGCAGGGCGGTTCTACAAAAAGTGGCTATACCGCTTTTCTAACCATTATTTTTATTGGCCTTATAGTTATTCTTTTTGACACGCTGTTAAGAAACAAGCAAATTACAACTATTTCTGCAGTTTACTTTGGACTATTAATGGGCCTTTTATTGGGAAGTATTTTCTCTACTATTATGGATCCATTTCTATTTGACTGGGAAAGTGTTCAAAAAAACACGGATTTTGCCAGTCGAATTATTGTACAGCGAAATTTACTTCGTGCTTTTGGTACCGCAATCTGCATTTACATCTGTATCTCAATACTTCTTCAAACAAAGGACGAATTTAGATTCATTATTCCTTACATTGAATTTTCCAAACAAGTGAAAGGTTCGAAGCCTTTTATTCTCGATACCTCCGCAATTATTGATGGCAGAATTGCAGACCTTTGCGAAACAAAAATTCTAGACAACAGGCTCATCGTGCCTCGGTTTGTTTTGAAAGAACTGCACGCCTTATCGGATAGTGCAGATAAATTAAAGCGAAACAGGGGAAGGCGTGGGCTAGATATTCTTAAAAGCCTGCAAACTAACAACAAAGTTGAACTTCAGGTTCATGAAGGCGAACCAACCGAAATGAAAGGGATTACCCAAGTTGACGAGAAATTAGTTATTCTTGCAAAAAACATTGGCGGAAAAGTTGTCACCAACGATTTCAACCTAAACAAAATTGCCCAACTTCAAGGCGTTGAAGTTGTTAATCTTAATGAAGTCTCCAATGCCCTTAAGCCTATTGTTTTACCAGGTGAACATTTCTTTATTAAAATTGCCAAGCAAGGTGACCAAATTGGCCAAGGAGTTGGCTATCTCGAAGATGGGACTATGGTGGTAGTAGACCAAGGTAGGCAATATATTGGGCAAGATGTTAATGTTCAGGTAACTAGTGCCCTGCAAACGCCTTCAGGCCGCATGATTTTTGCAAAAGTAGACAATCAGGCAACCTAGGCAGAGCAAGTGGTTTAGAGCAAACCTCCTACAGGTTAATCCGTTTTACTTAATGCTCGTCTAGACACAATTCTTTTTTCAAGGTAAACCCCTCTCGAGTCCAAAGAGGGTTTTATCATGAATCGTATTATTTTTATGCTGTGTTTTATTTTTACTATACTAACTTCCCAATTGGCAATGTCGCAAATGCCTACAGGGGGGACTGCTGGAGCACAACCTGTTGGCACTCCAACATCAATTAAACAACCTTCGCCTAGGCCAATTTCCCCTGGTGGTTCCCGAGATATTGATCTAGTGGAAAAAGTATTGAATGCTAGAAAAGAATATCAAACAACCCTAGAAGCACTAAGAACCCATTACATCAATGTCGGTGAAATTGAAAAAGCTAAATGGGCAGAAGAAGAACTCCTAAACTACCACCGCATTTCAAAACAGGCTTACTTGCTTGAACTCGATGTTCCGCCCCCCACGCTTCAAGCCAACGAGAATATTCCCGATGCCAATGAATATTATCGCAGAGCCATGCAATACAAGGATAAAGGCTGGGGCCAAGAATATATTGACAACCAAAAGCGAGCTGAAATCTTACTGCAACAAATTTTAAGCACCTATCCAAACAGCGATAAAATAAGTGATGCTGCGTATCAGTTGGGCGAGATTTATGAATCGAAACCTTATAAACAATACCAAAGATCAGCACTATATTTTGAACGCTGTTTTCAATGGAATTCTCGAACCCAATTAGATGCCAGACTTCGAGCCGCGCGAATTTACGACAGAAATCTTACCGAACGCAACAAAGCAATTGAACTCTATCGCGAAGTTACCACTCGGGAACTTGACCCAAAACGAGTTGCAGAAGCCCAAAAAAGAATTTCAGATTTATCTGGCGCACAACGCTAAAACTCTGGGCATAATATTAAAGCCCTGATTTCTACTAGCAAAATATAAAGCTGACGTATAATCAGTTATATATGTCATCCGAGATATTTTGATGAGTTTATTTACGCCAAGAAATGTTCTTTATCTATCCATCCTTGCTGGCTTATCCACGCTTGTACTTAAATCTTATGCCTACTGGATCACCGATTCCATAAGCCTTCTTTCGGACGCTGCCGAGTCCGTTATCAATTTGATTGCCGCAATTATTGCGTTTATCGCTATCAGACTCTCGGAACGGCCTGCAGATGACACACATACCTATGGTCACGAAAAAATCGAATATTTCTCTAGTGGGTTTGAAGGTGCATTAATTTTATTTGCTGCATTCAGCATCGGACTAATGGGCGTACATCGATTAGTTTCCCCCCAACCGCTTCAAACCTTAGAAATCGGGATGATTATTTCTTTTGCAGCCTCACTCATCAACGGAGTGGTTGCAATCATTCTTTTGATTGTTGGAAAAAAATATCAATCAATCGTTCTTGAGGCAGATGGCCAACACCTTTTAACTGATGTTTATACGACATGTGGTGTTCTAATCGGATTATTCTTTGCAAAGCTTACAGGAATGGAATGGATTGATCCCATCCTAGCAATTGGTGTTTCGCTGATAATTTTAACCACAAGCCTTCAATTAATCTGGAAATCGTTCAAGGGTTTGATGGATCATGCGCTTCCTGAAAAAGAGTTGATAATTATAAGAGAAATAATAACCCAAAATCTTGAACCCGAAATGACCTTTCATGCATTAAGGTCGCGCCAAGCAGGGCCAAAAAAGTTTGTAGATTTCCATTTATTACTACCAGGAATAATGAGCATTAAAGTTGGGCATCAGCTAATGGAAAAAATCGAGCATGCAATCAAATCTCAGGTCAAGGATTGTCAGGTGCAAATTCATGCCGAGCCGATCGAAGACCCCACTTCATGGGAAGATAATGTTCTAACTAGTTTCGAAAATAAAACGCCAAAATCTTAAGTATTAAAAAACCGATCCCCTGCATCGCCTAACCCAGGTTTGATATACCCCTTGTGATTTAATTCTTCATCCAAAGCCGCTAGCGTAATAGAAACGTCAGGGAACTCGGCATGCAAATTTGCAGCCCCATTTTTCGAACCAATTAACCCGAGAAAGTTTATCTTCCGGACACCGCTTTTACGCAATCGCCGAATGGTCTCTAATGCAGAGCCTCCTGTTGCTAGCATGGGGTCAAGTACTAGGCAATGAAACTTAGACATATCTTTGGGGAGCTTGTCGTAATAAAATTCGGGCACAAGAGTATCATGGTTGCGAGAAGCACCAAGATGGTAAACTCGTGCATCACCCAGCCATCGTAAAATGGGATCAACCATACCGATCCCAGCTCTAAGAATGGGAACAATTGCAAACTCTTGATTTAAAACATAACCAATGGTTGGCCCAACAGGAGTTTCAAAAGATGTATTTTTAAAATCAAAATTTGATGCTGCCTCAAGAAATACTGCCTGTGAAAGCAACTCCACTGCTTGTCTGAAAACAACATTGCCTGAGTTTTTGTTTCTAAGATTGCATAACCAATGCGAAACCATGGGATTATCTAAAACTGTAAGAACGGGATCCATAGTTTTCACGCATTTCAATTAACGAAACATGTCATCTGCAAATGGGTGAGCAGAAACATTAGCCTTGGGTTTAGGTCGTGATTTCAATAAGGCATCTGCAAGAAACAAATCATCTCTGGTGGTAATTTTAATATTACTCGAAGAACCAACAACAATTGAAACTGCAGCCCCTGTCGCTTCAATAACCTGACTATCATCCGTTGCACCTTTAGGAACATTTTTAAACGCTTTAACAAGAACTTCTTTACTAAAAACTTGAGGCGTCTGCGCCAACCAAAGTCTCTCTCTGGGAAGAGATTGTTCAATTACCACGGGCTCATTGCTGCTGCCACGCTTCAGCGAATCGGTCATACCAAGAGCTAAAATTGCAGCTCCGGATTTAACTGCCTGTTGAAATACCTTGTCAATCAATTCGGTTGTTACACAAGGACGCACAGAATCATGAATAGCCACAAAATCCACTTCATCTTTTACTATTTTTAAAGCATTGGAAACAGATTCAAAGCGCTCAGACCCACCATGCACAAGGGAAATATTTAAAAAAGCCATGTTGGCACCATACTTGCGCTTGACCATTTCCTCGTCAGAAGGATCGATCACAAGAATGCACTGGCATACATCATCGCGGGAAACAAAGAGTTCTGCGGTTCTTAGCCATACAGGCCTACCATCCAAAGCTGCAAATGGTTTTTTTTCTTTATCCCTGAAGCGGGTAGATTTTCCTGCAGCAGGCAGGATAACAGCGAACTTGGCCATTTTATCCTCTTTCATATTTCACTGGTCAGGCATTGCATGGATTTTACTTTATCCTGACATTGCTTAGCTTTGGTAATCCAATCTCTTAAAGCTTCTGCAGCGGTCTCCATCTCTGTAGAAAGAATATTAAATTGTGCATTGGTTTTATTCAAAGCAATTTCTATTTTGCCCAAATTATTTTGGATCGATTGCTGGAAGGCAAGATTCTTAGTTATACTACCTTCTTCATTTACCAAACATTCAACATCCACACCTGCGTCACCAATGTTTAAAAGGCAATCATTCAGTGTATTTTCGATATTTGCTACCACATTTTTCCAAGAACTATTCACACTCACCATGCTTTCAATTTTAAGCGTGTTATGAACGTGTTGATAACAATAGGGTAAACTTTGTCTAGCGCCATTTTTACAAAACCAACCTTTATTTTGAATACTAATGACTTTTCCTTTTAATTAATTAAATGCTAATGGATCTAATAAGCCCAAAAAGAAATTCAAAGATTTGTGACCGGGAATCAAACCTTTGTTTTACCAAGGCAAAACTCCATGACGCTTTAAAATCTCTGCGAAGAATTAAATAAAGAGTTCTTTTCTTTTTGCTGCAAGCTTGAAAAATGGTAGTTTAGTTTCATGTAGAGAATCGTCTGTGTTACGATTTTTTCTGTAGGACGATCAAAGAAGAGTGAACTTAAGTACAGGAGTTTTTAAAAATGGCGTTTGAACTACCCAGCCTTCCATATCCCGCTGATTCTCTTGAAAAAGCTATTGATAAGCTGACCATGGAAATTCATCATGGCAGGCACCATAAAGCTTATGTCGACAACCTAAATGCAGCCTTGGCAGACCAACCTGCGTTGCAAACTAAAACAATCGAACAACTTCTCAGGGAAATCCAAACTATCCCAGAAGCAATTCGCCAAAAAGTAATTAACAACGGTGGCGGTCACGCCAACCACACGCTGTTTTGGACAACAATGAGCCCAAATGGCGGCGGCGAACCCACTGGTGCTTTAGCCGAAGCTATCAATTCCACTTTCGGTGATTTTGCAACTTTAAAAACCAAAATTAAAGAAGCTGCACTTGCAAGGTTTGGATCCGGTTGGTCATGGCTCGTACTAAGTAATGGAAAACTAGAAATTACGCATACTGGGAATCAAGACAGCCCAATAATGCAAGGGAAAACCCCATTGTTTGGCGTAGATGTTTGGGAACACGCATATTACCTGCGTTACCAGAATAAACGAGCAGATTATGTTGAAGCATGGTGGAATGTCGTAAACTGGAAAGAAATTGGTACCAGTTTTGACAAAGCCAAGAGCTAGTCAAAATAAACTTGGAAACTAAAAAAGGGCCGTTTCGGACAATTATCCGAAATGGCCCTTTTGCTATTGCAAGGATTGTAAGTTGAAGGTAAATGGCTTCCAGAGTTGAATGGAAATTTCAAATTAGGAGCCTGAATTCATGAGGGAAATAATAAGCACGGGAATGCGTGCTGCTCCCTTACTGGTATACCTTTTTCTGGGGTGCACAACCACAGATAATCTCAAGCCACCAAAAAAGCCTGAGGAGTTCAAGGTTCCACCCGTAGAAGATAAAAGATTTAGCCAACCTATCCAGTACCCTAAGGGCACTTTGAACAACGAACCGATCAAAAAGGCCTTGAACAAAGATGTAAATAAAACGGGCTTAAAAGGTGCAGGTGCGGGCGGTCCGGGTAGTAATTAATTCGTAATATTTCAGTTTATTGAAACTATTCATTACAAATTACGCTCTTTTCCTTTTAAAATCTTAATAGAATATTCTCTATAACCTGGAGCGAATCTTTCGCCCCGGGTATTTGTTTTTTTCGGGATATTGATTCCATGAGTTCATGCTACCTTGTTTCCCCATATGCGATTCCAACCACCAACAACCTTTATCTTGATGAAGAATTATTGGCCCAAATTTTAAATGGCTTCCTTTCGCTTTGGCATCCTAATGCCATTGCAAAATCAATCAAGCCCCCCAAAATAATCAGCTACCAAGACACCCACGAAATCGATGACGAATCGCTCGTATGCTTGGTGGACTTATCAAATAACGAATCGCATGGGATAACGAACAAGAAAACTTTTTCTGCTTGTTCAGAAAAAATGGGAACAGTCCAAAATCTTAGCGATCTATTAAAAGCCCTTCACAATGAAACAATAGAAACTCAAGCACCAGAATTGGATTATTTTTTTGCCGTGGGCTTTGCATACCAGATGATAAATAGCCTTTTCGAAGCCATGCACCACGAAAATCTTCTTTCGCATGAATCAATCTGGGAAGAATGCGTCCAAGCTGCCAACAAATATCTTCAAAGCGATTGGGAAGGTGCAAAAGAAAATCTACGAAGCGCTTGTGCACTAATCCAAAGTGGCAGAGAAGTATTACACTCATCAAGTATCCACCTATTAGATTTCGCACCAATTAAAAATCTTACAGGACTGCTAATTCCAAATATCGAAACTGGTAATCCTGTAAATATTATTGCCAGTGCCAAAGAATTATCCGAACTGCCTCCCGTTGAATTAGAAAAAATCAAAGACTGGTTTAATTCGGAGCAGGTTGAAATTTGTGGTGGATTATTCAATGACAATCCTGAAACGGTTGGCCCGCTTACTTCACGAATCTGGAATTTAAAAAAAGGAAGAGAAACACTTCTTAATCTTGTGGGTAAGGAAGTCAAAATATTTGCCAAAACCACCCAAGGCCTTTCTGCTGACACCCCAAGAGTTTTACATCTTGCAGGTTTCAGCAAGGCATTACTAATGCCTCATGGGGAAAATAATATCCCCACATTTCGCGGGCCAGTGTTTAGCTGGTCATCAAGTATTGGAAGGCAGATTGAAACTTTTTGCAGAGAACCTTTTAGCTCTTCAACAAATCACACCTTTTTTCATTTAGCCTTCCATCTGGGAAAACTATTGCAGCAAGATAGCTCACCCACTTTGGCATTCTTTAAAACGACCTCAAATAGTTCGGTTTTTTACAATTACTTATTAAAAGCCAACAGCCTCGCACCAATATTCGGTAACTGGCTAACCATGTCAAATTATCTTCATGAAGTATACCCTTCAGAATATCCAGGCCCGATTTCTCAAGATGATTTCAAAACTGAGACCCTGCAACTGCATCCAAATGCACCAATTTCAGGGCAAATTAATCATTTAAAAAACCGCAGAACACTAGATTGCGCCAGCAACATTGCTTCCATCCTGAATGTTTTAGGTTCAAACCAACCAGAAGCCCTACGCCAATTTGCAAACGACTGGACAGAAACGGAAATCCAAACAGAACAAAATCCGTTGACAATTAACCAAGCGCCTTCTGAACTATTTCAAAGGGCAGGGGCGTTACTTGCCGAGCGTATCCTCCAACGAGGCGAAGAAGGAAAAAATGGAATTCTTCTTTTAAACCCTTGCAGCTTCACCCGAAGAATTGGAATGGAAACTGATAGCATATCCGGGCCACAAGCTGCCAAGGGTGTGCTTGCAGCTAACCAATTGATGGACAAATCGGAATCCATTATTGAAGTTCCAGGCTTGGGGTACACCTGGGTTCCACTTGCAGATATAGCAAACCCTCCAAAATTCTCTAACAAGTTTAAACTTGCAGACGAAAACTCTGTGAGAAACGAATTTTTTGAAGCCGAGATCGACCGGAATTCTGGGGGATTAAAGGCTTTTCGTGATTTAAAAACCAGAGCTAACCGACTTAGCCAACAACTTGTTGCCAATCTAGGCAGCACCATGAAAGCCGATACTATCCGTGTCAGTTCCACTGGCCCACTCTTTGGCGAAATACAATCCGAAGGCACCATCACCGGCACTAACCAAGAAGTCATCGCAAAATTCAAACAGACCATCCGTGCATGGCTAGGCAGACCCATGCTGGAACTCAACATCGAGATAAATCCAACCGAACCTATACGAGGTGATCGTTGGTCTAATTACATCGCATCTAGGTTTGCTTGGCCCCATGACCAAGTAACTATGCATCGTGGACACGAAGGAAGGGTTGCATCTACATACAATTTACGCATGGAAAGCTGCGACTTCATTGAATGGAAGTGGGGGCCCAGAAAAACTTTCCTCTTTACCAAGGGGCTTTCCTACTTCGAAAAACAAGGCGATAGTAAGATTGATACCCTTTTAATTACAGAGGGAGAAAATCAAACATACTTCAGCATGGGACTGAGCATGGATCGCGATCATCCATTCCAAATGGCAATGGCCTTGGATTCGCCCATTTACATACAAAAAGTTAGCAAAGGTGCGCCGCCAGCCGGGCCAACTGGATGGTTTTTCCACATTGATGCACCTAATCTGGTGCTACACCAGATTTCCTTCAAACCCGAGGAATCATCTGCCTACCTTCTTTTGGAAGAAACGGAGGGGTTTGCAACGCCCTGTGATATCCGTTGCGTTAAAACCCCCAAGCGGGCTTGCTTCCTTGATTTGCAGAATAATGACCAAGGCGATCTCGCCATTCGTGATGACAGCGTTACCATTTATCCGGAATCTAACGGCCTTATGCTTCTGAAGATCGATTTTTAATCCTACATTAAAAAAACTCAGTTAGGACTTTATCACACCTGTTGATTGTAGGAATTGAATCAACACCTTTTTACACGTCTTTGGCCTTTTTTAAATTTTGATTAATGATTCATGTTGAACACTAGATGCATAGGCTAAAAATACTTTCAACCTTGCATCAGGTATCATCATGAAAAAGATTTTTTTTGTTTTCGCTCTAGGATTACTGGCCCTGGGCATTGCCCAGACTGCTTATGCAGACGGCAGATATCATTATTCGGGTGGGATGGAAAAACAGTATCCGAATATTTTCGGTAGGCACTATGGCTATGTAGCGCGATATTCCCCACTCATGAGCCAATTCAATACGCCTGCGCCCTACTTCACACCCGCCAATCAAAGCTATGGCTACCCTAATTTCTGGCAACAACAAAACCCAGGGCAGGGCGGCACTTCTGCTGAACAACCAACCGCAGGTTATCACTACTATCCCGCTATGCCAAATACCATGATGCCAAGTTACTGGTATGGAAGATAATCAAGCATTACTAACTCAATCGGTTAAACTCAAAATGTTTTAATTTAAAGGTGCAACATGAAGAAAATTGTTTTAGGAATTTTGATGGCTCTTATCACTGTGCCAAGCGTTAAAGCTGAAATGCTTTACACCGCCCAAGGCCAAATGGGGTTTTTACTAAGCCATTGGTACCAAAGCCCTCACCACCATGCACACTACAACAAAAGGCATCCACCAATACCCCCTCTGGCACCATGGTATACCTATTGGCCATCCGAGGCAATCAATCAACCAATTGCACCAATGGCTTACCCTTATTGGCCGGGTGCAAACTACCAAGCGCCTCCTGCAAACCAACAAAGCAATGGCCAATTAGGCCCCCAAAACCATCCAAATTATTTCTATTATTATGGCTCAAACTCTTATGTATATCCTGCCCGTTAATTAACCACTTTGCTTTAATTAAGACCTTGCTAATGCTACCCTAGCATAGGCAAGGTTTTTCTTTTTAACGAAACAATTGAGGCTAATCGAGATGGATCACAGTTGCTGCCCTGACACGTGCCCCGCTTTTTAAATTCCTGTTTTATTTGTGCAAGAATCTCATGCTTACGAACACACCATTCAGGCGCGATTAAATACTCACCAGGCGCATCCCCAGTCAAACGATGAACGGTATAACTTGCAGGCAACCTTTCCAAAAAGTCGCAAACCAAATTCACATATTCAGGTTGGGTCATCATCGGGACTTCGCCCCGAAGATACATCGCTTCCATGGGCGTATCGCGAACGACATGAAGGTTGTGAATTTTCACACCATCAATTGCCATAGCAGCAAGATAATCTGCGGTATAAAGCATATCTTCATGGGATTCACCGGGAAGTCCCAAAATCACATGTGCACACAAATCTAAATTCCGATTTTTCGATCGCCTTACAGCATCGGTAAAGCTATCCACATCATGCCCACGGTTCATCCAAACCAACGATCGATCGTGTGCGGATTGTAATCCAAGTTCAAGGCAGACAAATCGATCCTTGGCAATGTCCTGCAATAATTCAAGAACCGGTTCAGGAACGGAATCAGGCCGCGTCCCAATGGCCAAACCAACCACTTGTGGATGATTTAAAGCTTCTTTATAAAGCCTCTCAAGCTTTTCAATTTTCCCGTGAGTATTTGTTGCTGCCTGAAAATATGCGATAAATTTTGAACATTCAAAATACTTGGAAAGAAAAGTGATGCCTCTTTGAACTTGATCAGCAATGGGAACACGAGGCAACCTTCTGTTAGGGCTAAAACTCCGATTATCACAATAAACACAACCCCCTGTAGTTACTGTGCCATCAACATTCGGGCATGAAAACCCACCATCAATGGTCACACGATAAACCTTCTCCCCAAATTTATCTCGTAAGAAACGATTAAAGGAATTAAAGCCATCGGTGCGCAACGGATTACCGCCTTCAAGGCGTGGCATAATTTTACTCTTTATAATTAGTCTGGAATTTTCCGGACAATATTTGTTACCAAAACTCGTAATTTTTTCTCAGCTTCATTCGCTGTTGCTATTATCTCTTCTAACTTAACAGGTTCTAAAGCATCGGGAAGACACATATCAGTGATAATGGAAATACCCAAGGTTTTTAACCCCGAGTGCACAGCAACAATCACCTCGGGCACCGTAGACATACCAACAACATCAGCGCCTGCTTGCCTCAAAAACCTATATTCAGCACGCGTTTCAAGGTTGGGTCCAGAAACAGCAACAAATACACCCTTATGACAACGAATGCGTTCTTCTATTGCAACTTCTTGTGCTATCTTCAACAATTCCCGATCATAAGGAAAACACATATCCGGAAAACGAACGCCCAAGCGATCATCATTTTTCCCAATCAAGGGATTGCCACCCATCAAATTAATCTGATCTTCAATGAACATGATATCGCCTCTTTCAAACTGAGGGTTCATGCCACCGCAAGCGTTACTAACAATCAAAATATCACACCCTAAGGCCTTGAGCGCCCTAACGGGCATGGTGATCTGCTCCATCGTGTAGCCTTCGTAGAAATGGAACCGGCCTTCCATTGCCACGATCTGTTTACCTGCAATACTACCGCAAATCATTCTGCCCGTATGCGTAGGCGCAGTCGATTCAGGAAAATGAGGGATATCCTTATAGGGAATCGAGGCTTCCTGCTTAATTTCTTGTGCAAAACCACCAAGCCCGGTGCCTAGAATAATTCCAACCTTAGGGCTACCATTCCAACGGCTCTTGATAGCTTTAACGCTTTCCTGAATCTTGTCAAAAAGTTCCATATGAATGAATCCTTGCCCTTGATAAATGACTAGGGTAATAAGTGCACAATTCTTACTATTGGTAATTTATGGAAAGAGGATGAAAAATCCGATTGCGTTCTACTTTTTTAAGATCATCGAAAAAAAATCGAACATTTCAGGCAAGCAAACCTGACAAATAGAACTGTGTTCTATCGATTCATATTCCTTAAAAACCAACTTATTTTCAGGCTGTTTCATAGCTTCTTGAGAAAACTTTGCAACCGCAGCTCTAGAAAAATCTTCAGACCCTACCCCAACAAATACAGGCATGGTTCCCAGTGATTGATTTTTCCCAATTGCCCCTGCGCCACCCATTAACCCTAGCGCCTTCACTTCTTTTGAATGATTTACAGCAAATTCAAGGGCCTGACCTGCACCCATTGAATGCCCGATGAAAATAATCTGTTCCGGATCTATCGGAAGCTCTTGAATCAACATCCGTAAATTATCAATAGTAATTCCATTGCGGGGAGCAACCAACATCCATCCCCGATCATTGCAAAGGGTTTTAACTTTTCCTACACCATATGCCTCAAAAAACATATTCTCAGTGGCTCCCGCGCCATGCAAAGCAACAACCAAAGGGACTTTGGCAACCTTAGCGGAAGCGGGAATAAAAATACGAACAGGCAAGGGTGCCACTCTCCCAGGCAAAGCAACCAAATATTCACTCCCTTTTTTATCGTCAACTGCGTCCAGCCCCTTTTCAAGAAAACCCATGCTTTCAACCAAACGCTTGACTGGAATATCACCTTCAAATTTCTTACCCAGCAGCAATTCACTTAAAAGCCCTCTTAGGTTCTGCTTTCCAGCCTGCCAAAATGGCCCTTCTTTTTTTAGTTTTGTATCCCCCATCTCAGTTATCAATCGTGATTTATCCCCAATCAAACTGATCAAAACCTTATGGCTAGCCACAATCTTTTCCCCACTGCTCAATTCAAGCACCAATTGATATTCACCTTCCTTCAATCCTTGGATATCTGCCGAAACTTTATGAGGCAGTTGCTCTATTGAAAGTAATGCAAGTTCTCGGATTTCTTTGCCATCGATCTGACTGAAATATAATCGCCCCTTTAATAAACCTTTTTCCTTGGTCGTATAAACTGAAGCTATTTCGCACGCAATCAATTGCTCTTTTAGTTCAATAATTTTTCGGGATGAGGTAATGCTTAATGAATCAGCGAAGGCACGAATTCCAGTAGGATCACCTTGATTCTTACAATTCCATCGTGCAAGATCCAACGCCTTGGAACATTGATCCAATTGCCCCGAAAAAAAATAGAAGGTTAAAGGCTTCAACCTTTCGCAAACGCCCTTAAGTATCAGAGGATCTTTTATTCCCTCAAAATCAACCTCGAACTTAATTAATCTTCTACCAACCTCGTAACGCTGGTTTTCTTTTTGAGCAAAGGCAGGAGCAGCCATCAACGCGAAAATTACCGCAGTTAATAATCGGTTAAGGAAAAGTTGCATGATAAGTTCAGCCTTTATTTATCGTTTTCGAAATCTTTCCAGGAGGCTTGAATTGCGAGCGGTAAAGACTTACCAAATTCCCCTATGGATTCCCGCAACGGAGTATTTTTTTTGCTACAGCGCAAAACAAGGACCCGGGGAATAATATTTTGGCCAACTCTCATGTAAAAAAAATTGGAACCCAATAACTTCAAATCATCTTTGGGCGTTTCTGTTGGCCCGATTACCAGAAAATCTCCAGCCTCAATTTTTAATTCACAAGCAAGTTCATCAAAAATGCGTTCTGACTTAAACGAATGCATTTCCCACTCAAGACTTCCCGAAACAGTTTTGACCGCTTTGGGCAATAACTTTTCTTTCCCAGATTTAATCAGTGGTTGAAGCAGGAGTTGATAAGAATTCTCAGAAACGGTGATGGGTGAGATTTTAAAAAACGGCTGTGCTGCCAACAGGTTGATATCCTCTAATTTATCATTTTCCGAAAAAGTGGTGTCAAGTGAATCCAAAACGCCAGCAATCGGTATAAGCTTTTCACCCCCGATTTTCACATGAAACCTGCGCGGGTTAGGGCTATATTTTTCGGTACCTAAAAGACGAAGGAGCTCAGGTGGAGGAGTTTTTCCAAAGCTTGTTATTCGAAATCCGTTCTGCTCCAATACCGCCTTTTTTTCCAAACTCACTAAATTGTTATCTGCCAAGCCCCATATCGATTCGAGAATATCTTTTTCCACCAAAGGTAATTGCACCATCGCAACATCAAGCCTGATCGATTCACTTTCATCAATATTTTTCAACAACGAGTTATCAATCTTTTTCTCTTGAATTACAAAAGGATCTGCGGAAGGCAAGCAGCCCGCCATCATAAAGAACATCAGAATAACAGTCGCTTTTCTACCCATTAAAATTACTGTCTCACTCAAAAAAACAAAATTTCACGAATTTGAGCAATAAGGTTAGAACGATTAACGGTCAAGATAGCTTTAATCAAACGCCCATAGCCTATGAGTTTAAAAAAGGTTTTATCTTGAATAATCCCTATTGCATTCCATCATATTTACAGGTATCTGCGTGATGAAAGTTGCATACCAGCAAAACTACCCTATAATTAAAATGGGCAGTCTGGTGGACTGGTTTGCTATTTGTTGTGTTCGATTTAACCGCTTAAACCCGATTGGATAATGCTAGAACCCATGGAAAAATCTAGTGTTTATGTCGATGGTGACGAAGAAGCTCTTCGTTTTAAATGGATTGAATCCGAAAAAGCAGGTTGCGACTTAGGTGAAGTTGCTATCCGCAAATGGGTCCAATGTCATTGGTGGGGCTATTTAAGGGCCCGTTGGCTAGAACATCTTCAGGGCAAACGCTTCTGGGTTGAACTTGATCGGGGCGATTTTGGGTTACTTCAGCGCAAATTCCACGAAAATACCGTACTTCTTGACCGCATCCTTGATAGGCTAAAATCCGGGCAGGAAAATCTTGATATCATCAATTGGGCCATGGATTGGAACATTCCCATGGATCCCGTCGTACAAATCCTCGAAGCCTTGGATATTAATAGCCGAAGGCTTGCTCACCGGTTTGAAGAAATCAATAAAAGCTAATTTCTAATTAGGTATCTTTTCAAACAACTCCACCATTAATTGCCAAAGTCTGGCCATTAACAAAAGAAGACTTATCCGAAAAAAGCCACCTTGCTGCCGTAGCAATATCTTGTGGTACGCCCCATCGTTGCAAAGGGCACTCTTCTTTGGCTTTTTGTTGCCAATATTCGGAAGCAGTTTCACCCCAAGAAGTCTTAATCCAGCCTGGGGCCATGCAGTTGACCCGAACTTCTGGCGCCAAAGAAAGAGAAAGGCTTCGACTGAAGTTCATGATCCCACCTTTAATAGCGGCAAACATCTCGCCACTATCCCCCTTGAACCCGGTAATCGCTTGATCCCACCCAGTGGTAAGGAGAACACCTTTGCCAGAAATTTTCATTCGTTTTCCAAATTCCCTTGCGAGAAAAAAGGTGGACTGCAGATCAACTTGAATAAGTTCATTGAATTTCTGATCAACATTCATCTGCGAAATGGTTCCCGTAAGAATGTCAGCACCTGCATTTAACAAAACGCCATCTAATCCATTAATGTCATCCCAAGCCTGTTTAAAGAGGGAAGAGCGCCCCTCTTCAGTTTTTAAATCCGCTTGAATATAACGAGAAAAACCCGAACAATTGGCAGCAAAGTCTAGATAAGCATTAATTTTATCCAAGGGCTTTCTGCCATGAAAAACAACTTTAGCCCCACCAAGAGCAAGTTCAATCGCACAAGCCAAACCAATCCCGGAAGTGGATCCTGTTACCAATATTTTCTTACCTTCCAACTCTCGGGCGGATGAAGATTGAATCGGAACAATCCCCTCCAGATCAAAAAGGATCTCAGCAATAGTTCGATTGAAAATCGGGTGAATAGCAAAAGGTGCAATTTCAAACAACGGCCTTAAAACAAAAGATCTCGTATGCATTCTCGGGTGAGGAACCTGCAATTCACCTGAAACCAACTGGTCATCAAACAAGAGCAAATCAAGATCAATAGTTCGTGGCCCATTAAGAACCTCACGAACCCGGCCAAGTTCTTCTTCAACTGCACGCATTGTTTCAAGCAATTGCTGCGGGTCAAGATTGCAAACGATCGCAGCAGCCCCATTGATGTAATCAGACTGATCCGTAGGCCCCCCAACTGGTAAAGTTTTATACAAACTTGAAACAGCAAGAATTTTGCCATTGGCTTTTTGTTCGAGACAACGGAGTGCTTCGAAAATCAAAGCTTGGGAATCACCCAAATTACTTCCAAAACCTAAGTATGCAAGATGAGTCATCAGTTAAGCCTCATTTTTGAAATCGTGGATCAGCCCACTTTTTAATGATAATTGCGTGATAAGTAGAGCCAATGGAAGACTTTTCCCCAGGCCTAGGACCATATCCACCATCTTCATTTCTGCAAGTTTCAATAAAACCAAGTGTTTCGCGCAACATTTTCTGATTTTTGATCATATGGAAATACCTTGAAACCCTATAAGCAGTTTCTAGATCTGACCGATCAGAACTTTCACTTCCAAAACCACCGTCTTTCATTCTAAAATCCTTACTTAATAGCTCATAGTTCTTTAAAGGAAACTGCAACCTCAGTAAAGTCACCCATGCCGATGCACTATCACGCGGCTTGCTAAAACCAGAACCAAAAGTACCATCTTTATTAGCGCGGGTCAGAATTGTTTTTTGCCAAGATTCTGCAACCTTCGCATCATAAGGCTCATCTGCCAGAAAAGCTGATGCCATGCGAATTTCCTCAAAATTTTTAGCATTATCTACAAGATATTTTGTACCCAAGGTTCGTTTTTCATCGTTTAGAAAAGCGCCATCGCGTGATCCCATCAGGCCAACGGCGGCCAGAATAACATCGGTCGGTCCGTCAGGAAAGTCCGCAAAGGCCGAATCTTTTTCATGCCAGCAAGAAAGCATAAAGTCTTTGTGTTTTTCAAAATTTGGAAGTACCTTTCCCTCGTACTTATAAACACGAAGGGCTGCAACCGTAGCTCTTAGGCTGGAACTTTTCCCCTTGGCACCCGAATTGGGCCAATAGCCACCTAATGGATTTTCCAATGAATCCACAAACTTAAGGGCTGATAATTCTTGCGCAGCCAAAGGAAAGCAAAAACCCGCCAAAACAAGCAAAGTTGACTGCATAAAAACTGCAACTGATTTCATTAACATAGATTTCCTAATAAACAAAATAGGCCAGAAATTAGTTGAAATAATAGACTACACCAAACTACAAATGTTATTCTATTACAAAGATAACTTTAAAAATGCACCGGAGTTAAGATGGTAAGCTTTGATGAACCAAACCGCAATCAACTAGAAACATTCCCAAATCCTTCCCCTGGAAGAGATTACATCATCGAGATTATTTGCCCAGAATTCACCTCCCTTTGCCCCAAAACAGGACACCCAGATTTTGGCACCATGACCTTCACCTACACCCCTTCAGATGTGTGTGTAGAACTGAAATCTTTAAAACTTTACCTTCAAAGGTTTAGAAATGTAGGTTCATTTTACGAAGCCGTCACCAATCGCATACTCGAAGATTTTGTTGCGGTTTCAAAACCCATCCGTTGCAAACTTTCCGGGGTGTTCACGCCCAGAGGTGGCATCAGCACCAATATAACCTGCACCTACCCATTCAACCATCAACATAAATGAACCAAAATCGCCCAATTTTAATCATTGCCACCTTGGCAACTTTTAGTTGGAATACATCGTTATTGGCAGGCATTTACTTGCAAGGTGAACCTCTAGCAATCCCCAAGAACGCAAGCTTTGCCCAGGTAAGATTAATTCTCAGCGAACTAAGAGCCTTGGGAATTCCTGAGGATGCAACTCAACAACCAGCCGAAGCCTCGCTCAGACCAATCTACATTCAACTAAACAAAGAACTTGAAGCCAAATTAAACGCAGGCACAGCAACCCCTGAAGAAAAAATTCGTCTCGGGGCCTGCTTTTTACGATTGAATCAACCCTCTAAAGCAATCGCGTGCCTTGAATCTGTTCGCAAAGAACTAAATCCTGCTTCAACTCTCCAACATCAACTTTACTTCAACCTTGCAATGGCATATTCAAGCGATGATCTTTTATTGGAACGGGCTATCGACTACCAAAAACAAGGCCTGCAATATTTCCCAAAACCTTCTGACTCCACCTTTACAAATTGGCAATTCAACCGCCGTTCGGAATTATTCTTCCTTAAATTTCTACAAGAAAAACAATTGAACCGTGATCGGCGCATAACTTCGCAAAACTCCATCACAAGCATCTTTGGCGATTTCGAATCAGAATGGAAAAAAAACAAATTCACCCCGGGCACCGCATCCCCAACCTTTCTCGATTCCCTTTACCCTGATGTATTGGATTTCGCAGTCAAATTACTTTCTTGCTTTCCCCAAGACAACAATCTTTTTTGGCTATATGGGGAAATTCTGAATGTTACGGGCGATCCTAATTCTGCAGCTAAAGTGCTAGACGAACTTGTGAACGCTAGGCAAATGAGCAGCAACCCAATTTTATTTGAACATTCACGAATCCTTCGTAGGCAGGCAAGCGAATCCAAAGAAGAAACAAAAACAAAAGAAGAAGAAATTAAGCCTGAAAATGATACTCCAACCCTTGTAAAGCCGACTTTGTTTTCAGGCGACTTAAAATACCTTCTAGTTGGATTCATCAGCGGAATAGTTGTAGGCTACATTGGACTTTTGCAATTAAAGCAGTGGTTCGCTTACAAAAAAAAATAGTATCAATCATGCAACCTCAATACGATCACATCCAAAAATCCCCTTTATATTTAATCATTTTTGCAATGGGAACATTACAGCTTATCGCAGCCACTACATTTTTTCCCTGGAGCAACTCAATTTTTCCAGGAATCATTTTATTCTGTTCAGGCATATTTGTAATCTTCTTAGCATTTGGGTTCCAACACCTACAAATTGTTGATCAAGGAAATTATCTTACGATTCGTTTTGGCAATTTGCATTTGCCTTTATGCAGCCGCAACCTGATTTATAAAAACATTATCAAAGTCGAAATAGGTCGAACTCTTCTATTGGATGGTTGGGGAATCCATTACAGCACTCGTGGGGGATGGGTGTGGAACATCTGGGGCCGTGATTGCGTTATAGTATATTGCGAAAAAGAAATACTACGATTAGGAACGGATGACGCAGCAAGTCTATGCACATTTTTAGAAACTAAAATTGGTCAGAACTAAAAACCTATCAAATAATCAATTTTTTATTAGTTTGCAAAATGAACAGAGCAGAGTTGAAAAATGCGCCCGATAGGAGTCGAACCTATAACCTACGGTTCCGAAGACCGTTGCTCTATCCAATTGAGCTACGGGCGCTTAATTGTTTATTATCGTGCAAAAGTTATAATTTTCAAATTGAACTTCCCTTTTCCATCAAAATAAATTAAACATTTTACTCTTGGTGTTACTTTTCATCTAAATTTTGGAGATTGATAGAATGGCAGATACAAAAAAGCCAGCAGTTCAAGAAGAACAAAACGCTGGGCAGCAAACCGAAGTTACTTTTTCAGAGCGCAACATTCACGCAGCTTATGCAAATTTTGCCCGTGTAACTGCTACACCAGAAGAAGTTATTGTTGATTTAGCACTCAATTCCAACCCATTTGCAACCGGGAAACAAGAAATAAGCATAGACCAACGCCTAATTATGAACTTTTATACCGCAAAAAGATTGTTTACAACCCTAGGAATGACTCTTCAAAAACATGAAGAAGCGTTTGGTGTAATCGAACTCGATCCTCGTAAAAGGGTAAAACCAACTACAGCGGCCCCTGGAAAGTAATAATTAAAGAAGTTTGAAGCAGTAAGAGAGACTCGTTTATGCGGGTCTCTCTTTTTTTATCTATAAATTTGTTGCTTATTTCATTAGAATCGTCCAGAATATAACTACTGCGTGGTGTTTGACCCCCTCCATGGATTATCAGGAGATCGATCCATGTCTTTAAATATAAAGACTTTCAGCTTTTTTGTAGTGGTTTTAGCATGCTCGACTTATTCGCATGCCGAAGATAAAGTAAGCACAAAACCTGTTGAAGAGTTTGTACTTCCTGCAGAAACCGAATTTACAAAAATCGAAGTATTTCCAACGGAAGTCAAATTACGTGGTTTAGATGATGCAATTCAAATGGTTATTACAGGCACTACTAAATCAGGTATGCTGCTCGATCTCACTTCAGTAAGCCAATATGAAGCTGCGGACTCAAAAATATTGCGAGTAACCCCCTCAGGTAGGGTTGTCCCCCTTTCTAACGGGAATTCCTCGATCAATGTTTCTTTCGGTACTAAAAAATTGCAAGTCGTCGCAAAAACATCGGATTGCGACATAAACTTACCGATTAATTTCACCAATCAAATTGTGCCTATTTTCACAAAACTAAGCTGCAACTCGGGTGGTTGCCATGGGAAAGCAAGTGGCCAGAATAATTTCAAATTATCCTTGCTTGGATTTGATCCTGATTTGGACTTTATCTCTTTGGTGCAAGAAAGCCGAGGAAGAAGAGTATTTCCTGCATCGCCCGACAACAGCCTTCTTTTAACAAAATCGGTTGGAATTGTGCCCCATGGCGGTGGCAAGAAAATGGAAGTCGGCTCAGATGAATACCGGTTAATTCGCCGTTGGATCGCTGCTGGCGTTCCTTATGGCAATCCTACCGATGCAGTGGTCACAAAAATCACCATCTATCCTGAAAACAGGATAATGCCTAGGAACGCTAAACAACAATTCATAGTTACTGCGCATTATTCTGATGGCACTACAGAAGATGTTACACGCAGGGCTCAATACGAATCAAACGAACAGGATATTGCAACCGTTGATACTAATGCATTAGTTCGTACCAATTCAATGGCTGGCGAAGCCGCAATCATGGTTCGCTACCAAGAATTTGTAAATATATTCAGGGCAACGGTCCCGCTATCTGAAAAACCTCGTGAATTTGCTTTCGAAAACAACACCTTTGTAGACAAATTCACAAGTGCTAAATGGAAGCAACTAGGTTTGGCCCCATCCGAATTGTGCTCTGATGAACAATTTATTCGAAGATTATCATTAGACCTTTCGGGTACCATACCTACTCCAGTCCAAGTCAAAGCCTTTGTTGATAGCACCAGCCCTAACAAGCGCAAAGATTTAGTTGAAAAAATGCTCAATTCTCCAGAATACTCGTATTATTTTGCTGCAAAATGGGCTGATATCCTTCGCGTTAAGCGTGGCGGTCAGGCTGAAAACATGAAAGGCACTTTTGCATTCCATGGTTGGATTCGAGATGCCATTAAATCCGATATGCCTTACGATCAATTTGCCCGTGAGGTTCTTACTGCAACGGGGGATGAATCTGAAACACCACCAACTTTTTGGTACAAGAGCCTAACGAACCCAGAACAGTATGTTGATGATACATCGCAGGTTTTTCTTGGCCTGAGAATGGCTTGCGCTCAATGCCATCACCACCCATACGAAAAATGGAGCCAAGACGATTATTGGGGTATGGCTTCATTCTTTGGCAAAATAGGCCGAAAGAAATTGGCTATTCCGGGGCAAGCTTCAAATAATAATGGCAATCAAAAACTTGTTGTATACACCACCAAAAGTGGCTCCGTTACCAACAAACGATCAGGGAAAGTTGCAGACTACAAAGCTCTGGGTGAAAAACCTATGGTTATGGACGAAGATGATGATCCAAGGGTAAAACTCGTGGATTGGATGGTCGATGGAAAAAATCAGTTTTTCCCCAAGGCTATCGCAAACCGTTATTGGGCACATTTCTTCTCCAGAGGCATTGTTGACCCCTTGGATGATATGCGTGTTACCAACCCACCAAGTAACCCAGAATTGCTTGATGCACTTGCCTCTGATTTAGTAAAAAATGGCTTTAGCTTAAAGCAATTGATCCGCTCTATTGTAAACTCAAGGACTTATCAATTAAGCGCAGTTCCAAATGATTACAACAAACAAGACAAGCAAAACTATGCACGTTACTACCCCAAAAGGTTGAGTGCTGAGGTTCTTTTTGATGCTGTTTGTTTAATAACGGATAGCCCAGCTGGTTTTGGTGGCTTGCCTACCGATCAACTTGCACCAAAACGCGCCATTATGCTTCCCGATGAAGGTTATACTTCCTACTTCTTGGATGTATTTGGAAGACCCCAGCGCATTAGTGCCTGCGAATGCGAAAGGGTTAGCGAAGCAAACCTTGCTCAGGCATTGCATTTGCTAAATTCCGATGAAATCCAAAATAAGCTAGCAAGGCCAAATGGTCGAGCCGATGCGATTGCCAAAGACCCTCGCCCCGATGCTGAAAAAATTGACGACATTTTCCTTTGGGCTTTCTCACGAAAACCTACCCCGCAACAAAAGGAATCTGCTCTTGCTCATCTAACAAAACACACGATGAATAAGAAACTTGCCTACGAAAACATTATCTGGGCATTGCTGAACACGAAGGAATTCATGTTTAATCAGTAATCATGTTTACCAATTTAAAAGGCTCGCTTCAAAATTGAAGCGAGCCTTTTTTGCTTCTCAATCCCCCCATCTTTCGCACTTTTTTCTAAATTGAGATAGCACAAATTCATTCCTACGCTATAGGGTCGGTTTTAGTTTGGCCCAATGTTCGAAAATTAAAAGGTTCTAAAGTAAGAGTTGCCATAGCTTTGAGAAAATTGAGTTGCCTGATAATTGGTTTATGCTCCCTTCTTGTATTTCCTTCCCTTGGAAAATGCGAGTTGCCTGATGGACTGCCTACTTATCAGATTCAAATGAATCTTGATACGAACAAGCATATGGTTGATGTAAACCAAAAAGCAACTTGGACCAACCGCTCGGATAACCCAGTAAGCAAGATCGTATTCGTAACGCACTCGAACTATATTGTGCCCGATAGCGATATAGCATTGATGGCAAAAACACTTGAACTATTAAGGCTAAATCCTGGTGATTCACTGGGGGCAAAAACGCCCTGCCTAGAAATTAAAACTGTGAGCCTAATTGGCAAAGATGGGAGCACCCGAAAACTAAAACACCAATTTTCAGGTCCTACAAAAACAACCATGGAATTTGAATTAGACCAACCTTTGGCGAAAGGCGAAAAAGTAACCTTTGATTTAGAATTTAGAATGCGATTACCAGAAAAGCAAGGGCGCTGGGGACACTGGAAAAATGTAACTTTCTTAACCAACTGGCTTCCGATATTCGCTTACCACAAGCCTGATTGGCATACGGAAAACCCCAGCGATACTGAACAAGGATGGAAACCAACTCCGTTCGTCCCCTGGCATCAACCTTTTTATAATGAAGCAGGTATTTATGATGTCACTGCAACACTGGATAGTGATCAGCAAATTGCCAGCAGTGGTTTAATCGTAGGAGAAGAAAAACTTGCTGATGGAAGAAAGAAAGTTCGACTAGAAGCAAAAGGAACAAGGGATTTTGCTTTTCTATGCTCCCCACGATTCAAGATTCTTGAAACCGAAATAAAACTCCCGGGCAGAGAAACTCCGCTTAAAGTAAAAATCCAAGCATTCGAAGAACATGAGTTTTACGCCAAGGAATTCCTGCGCATTGTCTGTGAATGCATGGTTACCTACAGCCTTTGGTTTGGCCCATACCCATACCCGGAATTTACCATTGTCGAATCCTATTTTGGCTGGAATGGTAACGAGTGTGGATCGCTGGTGATGATAGATGAGCGCATTTTTTCCATGCCTCACTTTGCAAAGCGTTACGCAGAATATCTCATCAGCCACGAAGTTTGTCATCAATGGTGGTATAACCTTGTAGGCACGGATGGCTATCGCGAAACTTGGATGGATGAATCCCTCGCGACCTACTTCAGCCATCGGTTTTTAAACCAAACCCGTGGAAAAAACAATGAGCTGCTCGAATATCCTGATTCATTAAAATGGCTGCCAAACATAAAGCGCGAAGATTACAGAATGAATGGGTTTTATGGTTCGGTTGGCAGGGGAGATAACACCTCAATACTCCAGCCAATGGATAAATTCGGGCATGTGGTAACTCTTTTCAGTATGTGCTACGACAAAGGCGCAAAAATTGTCGAAATGATTGAATCCCGAATAGGCGAACAAGCATTCCTAGATGTCATGCGAGGTGCTCGCAAAAAATACGAATACAAGGTGATGCATGTTAGTGATTTCCAAAAAGAACTTGAAGCACAAACAGGAAAATCGTGGGAGGATTTCTTTGAAAAATGGCTTAAAGGCCCCGGTTTGACTGATTGGAATCTAGAGTCTGTAAAAATAAATGATGCACCCTTGGCTCGAAAAATTTTGCCACTAACTCTTCGCTCTTCTGCAAACCCAAAAAATCAAAAAACCACTGTAACTGTAATTATTAAACAAAACGCTGAATACAGTGAACAAACCTATCTAGGGTTTGCTATGGGAAAGTCTGAAGAGTATTCCATTCGAATACCGATTTTACCCGCAGGCGGGAATTATGGAATTGATGCCCCACCTGCAACCGTTGAAAATCTTGCACCAGATACCATCAGAGTCACTGTAGACTTACCGAACGAACCAACCCAAATTGCAATTGATCCAGATTCTGTTATTGTCGATAAAAACCCTTCGAATAACTACTGGCATCACAGCCCAAGATTTCGATTAACGCCTTTGTACACTTTTGTTGATGAAACTTCCCTTACCAACTCCTATGACCGATGGAATTTTAATTTTGGCCCATGGCTTTACATGAAAAGTTATGATGATGTCTGGTATAGTCGGGCAACCATGGTAGGCCTACGAGCAGGTGCATACCGATCACAAGAATTTTCAGGTGGGCTTTATACCGCATATCGAACCGATTACCGTGATTTTATTGCAGGCATCGATGGGCTTTTCACTCACTGGCCCGATTCTCCGTTCCAATTTGGTTTTAATGCTGAAAGGCGTTTTTATACTTTCTACGAAGGAAACAACGAAGCAACGAGGGCATCTGTATTTGGTAGATATGTATTTATGGAACACCCCAGCCTTTACCTTCTTCCCTCAAAATTTATCGATGTATTTGGTTCTTTCCGCGACAACTTTCTTCCAGATCCTGTGCAAACTGCCCCAGGAGCGCAGCGTTTTCAACATATGACCACGGCTGGACTTCATTATCGCATTAATTACCTTACCCCATATTGGGATCCCGAAGGTGGTTACCAATTCGATGCAGTTTATGAAGCTGGCCAAGCTCTTTTAAATGAATATGCGACCGTACAGAAAGTATGGGCACAAGCTGCAACGGTTCATTATTTACCCAATCTATCAGGCTTACTAGATTATCTTCCAGGTGAAAAACCCGTCTTAAATAAAATAGCAAACTGGGTTGCAGACACCCGATTAGCAGTACGAGCATTTGGTGGAACCTCTGTTCCTTCCTACGGACAATTTTTTACCATGGGTGGCAGTGAAATGTTTCGTGCCTTCGACCTAGCCCAAAGACAGGGAAATACAGCCTGGATAGGAAGTGCGGAACTGCGTTTTCCAGTTTCTCGAAATACCTCTGTTGATGCCGTTGATCATTTGTTTTCACTTAAAAACACTTACTTGGCTCTTTTTTACGATGTAGGCAATACTTATGTGAATAGCCAAGCACTTGGCTCGACGGCTCAAGGCGTTGGTGTGGGCCTTCGGTGCGATGTT
>CAJCCR010000191.1 GCA_903960945.1 uncultured Planctomycetaceae bacterium | reverse complement strand
GGCAGCTTATCAGCATGCGCCTTGTATTCTGGTGGGCGATCATACATGGTTCCGCCTTGCAACTCCGAATGATTTTGTACCAGCACACCGTTATGCAAAACAGTGATATGCCCGGGCTTTGAAACCTTACCCTCTTTGTCAAATCGTGGAGCATTAAAAATAATATCGTAGGTCTGCCATTCGCCAGGCTTCCTGCAAGCGTTCACCAAAGGTGGATACTGCTTGTAAATGGAACCAGCTTGGCCATCGAAATAAGTCTTATTAACGAACGAATCAAGAATTTGAACTTCGTATTTACCCATCAGATAAATACCGCTGTTACCTCTGCCTTGGCCTGTACCTTCAACTTTTTCAGGAGAAGCCCACTCAAGGTGAACTTGTGCATCACCAAAGGCCTGCTTGGTCGAAATACCGGATTTATTTGCAGTTGCAGCGCCATCCTTAATAATCCAATTCTCGCCATTCTTCCATTGGGAAAGGTCCTTGCCATCGAAAAGAACAATGGCATCAGAAGGTGCAACGGTGGCACTTCCAGGAGTCACAACCTTGGGTTCGGGCCATTCAATGCCGCTTTTAAATTCTTTTTGGGCCAAAGCCACCGAACTGGAAAGCAAGGTCACCATCAACGAAGCCGCTATTGGCTTGATGACAAAACGGGATAAAAATCTCATGCTTGATCCTCAAATTAAAGAGAAAGAAATCACAACCAGAAAAGTGATTCTAAGGGGATATAGTGAAAGATACAAAAGTTTTTTAGCAAATGGCAAATCTACTTCCGGGCAGCCTTTTAATGATGCGCTTCATTTCCATTCCCAACAATTTCCCTGCAACAACCCCCGCGTTTTGCCCGCTTGTGCGAATGAGTTCATCCATATTACATTCACTATTTGCCAGAGCCTGCCAAATCTTCGTTTCTGCTTCATCGAGATTTTCAGGTACCGATGGGGGAGTTACCTCAGGCGAGATGCCAGGCAAAAGCTTCTGAGTAAAAGAGGGAGCCCAATCTTTTAACTCTTGCAAAACATCATCTACATCCCGAATTAAAATAGCACCTTTTCTTATTAAGGAATTAGTGCCACCGCTAGCTGATGATTCAACATTTCCAGGCACAGCAAGCACAGGCCTGCCTTGTTCAGAAGCATGAACCGCCGTCACCAATGCTCCACTTTTTTCTGCAGCCTCCACGAGGATAATAGCTTTACTCATTCCACTAATAATGCGATTACGCGCTGGAAACATCCCCGGAAGTGGGGCTTGTAAAACGGTGGCCTCGGAAACAATGGCCCCTGCTTTAATGATTTCCAATGAAAGCCCAGCGTGCTCCGGTGGGTAAATCTTCGATAGCCCACCTGCCAGCACTGCTATGGTTCTACCCCCTGCTTCCAAAGCTCCGCGATGCGCTTCACCATCAATCCCCCGCGCCAACCCACTTACAATGGTATATCCCGCCATAGCCAAACCTTTAGCCAATCTTCTTGCCATCTTTTTGCCATACTCGGTGCATGATCTTGAGCCTACAATCGCAACGGCTTTTCCATCCCCGGGCAAGATTTCGCCTTTCAAATATAGTACCGAGGGTGGATCCCAGATGGTTTTCAGCGACTCCGGATAATCAGGCTTGTTAAGCAACAACGCCTTGACTCCATGGGCACGCATCGAAGCAAGCTCTTGATCGGGATTATACTTTTTGAATGAATCGTAAAGCTTGGTTGCGGTAGTAAAACCAAGATGCGGAATCTCAGATAGTGCTTGCACACTTGCAGAAAGAACTGATTCGGGCGTAATAAACTTTTCTATTAAGGCTTTAGTAAGTCTGGGCCCGAGTCCGGGCACCAAGTTTAATAATAACCAAGGTTTTAATTCTTCGTCAGAGGGTTCATACATGGGCGTTGCGAACCTTTCAGATTAGTGGTGACAAAACTCCTTTAACATTCTCTTCGGTAACATCATCAAACAAAGCAACTGCACCAAGCTTAGTTGCAAGAATGAATCTTAGACTGCCTCGGACCGATTTTTTATCGTTCCTCATCACTTCCAAAAGTGCTGCAGATGACAACTCTGGGGGCTCAGTGGGCAGTTTAAAGGCTTTCAGCAAAGCTACCATCCTGTTTGCTGTATCTGCATCAATCAAACCACGCTTAAGCGAAACTTTATTAGCACACACCATCCCGGCAGCAACCGCTTCACCATGCAACCATGAGCCATAACCGCCGATGGTTTCGAAAGCATGGGCAAAGGTATGCCCGAAGTTAAGTATTGCCCGCAGGCCAGTTTCTTCTCTTTCATCTTGCGAAACAACTTCCGCCTTGCATTCGCATGAACGCTTGATGATATGCATCAGCAACTCGGGTTTTCGTGCAAGAATTCCTGCAGCGTTTGATTCGAGAAAGGCGAACAATTCCGCATCCATTATCATCCCGTACTTAACGATTTCTGCCAGACCGCTACGATATTCGCGATCAGGTAGCGATCTCAAAACATCTATATCGATAGCTACTCCAGCAGGTTGATGAAAAGCCCCGATAAGGTTTTTTCCCTTGGGGTGATTAATCCCAACCTTTCCGCCTACGGAACTATCAACCATTGAAAGCAGCGTTGTGGGCACCATGAAAAGATTAAGGCCTCGGTTAAAAGTGGCAGCCACAAAACCGGCCAAATCCCCTACCACGCCACCCCCCAAAGCAAGCACCATCGTCTTTCGATCAGCATGGATATTCACAAGTTGATCAAAAAGTTTTGCAGCACTTTCAAGGCATTTTTGGTTTTCCCCGGAGGGAAGAACAGCAATAGTCACATTAATGTTTTGGTTTTGAAAACCCTTCGCAACAAGGGCGGCATCCGCTTGCACATGTTCATCGCAAACAACAAAAACGGAAGTCGCTTGGGCAACATTCGGGAATAGCGAAGGCAAATTGCCAAGCAAACCCTGCCCGATCAGAATATCATAACTTCTGACTCCGAGGTTGACCCGAACTTTGTCAATTGCGTGATTAGGAGTTTGTGTCAATGTTCTTCTCACCTAGGGAATAGCAATTCAACATGCTTCTAATTTACTAAGCTTCCGGGGCACAGCAACTTATTTACACCCCAGAACTAGATTTCAGGCTAGAATAAGTTCTGATTCTAATTCCTTAGGTGCCCACTGATGTTACGAGAAGAACAGCTTGATTTAAGGCGGCAACGGGCTGCACAGTCGCTTTTTCGCATTGAGAACCTTGGTAGAAACAAGGTTTTCAGTGATTATCGTGTAATCAACAATCCCAAAAATACAGCTTACAGAGTCAGCATTCGGGGGTTTAACACCGGAGAGAACTTCTGCGAATGCCCCGACTTTAAAACCAATACCCTTGGATCCTGCAAGCACATTGAAGCCGTTCTTGATGTTCTTCAAAAAAATGCACAAGGTTTACCGAAGCGAAAACACGCCCAAGTCACCCGGCCTGAAATCATCGTCCGGTACGATACAAAACTTCGCCTAGCAATTCTCCTTCCCCACCGCCCTTCCCCTGCTTTGCTTGCCCTTGGTCAAACCTATTTCGATTCCAATGGCGATATTAAGCCAAATGCAAATCTTGCAGAACTAATGAGGCAGGTTGAAAAAAACCCTGAGGAAATCACGGTTTACTCGGATGCGTTAGACTTCATCAACGATGAGCTTGAATCTCAAAAAATGGCCCTCAGGGAAAATGAACTTCGCACTCTTTATGCAAACGACCAATGGCACCCCAAGCTACTGCAAACCGAGCTTCTGCCTTATCAGGTCGAAGGCGCATTATTTCTTGCGCATCGATCTAGATGTATTCTGGCAGACGACATGGGTTTGGGAAAAACGATTCAAGCGATGGCAGCAGTTGAATTAATGGCACGGGAACGCAATTTGGAACGGGTTTTAGTAGTAACCCCCGCTTCACTTAAATTTCAATGGGTCGAGGAAATCCGAAAATTCACCTCTAGGCAGGTACAGGTAATTGATGGTTCTGAAAAGGAAAGGGAAAACGCATACAGCACGCCCACTTTTTACCGCATTGTAAACTACGATATTGTTAAAAATGACCTTCTTAAACTTAATGCATGGGAACCTGACCTCGTTATTTTGGATGAGGCACAAAGAATTAAAAACTGGGAGGCTGAAACCACCCGGGAAGTAAAAAAACTAAAAAGCAAATTTGCCTTTGTTCTTACTGGAACACCCCTCGAAAACCGCCTTGAAGAACTTTACAGCATTGTTGAATTTGTGGACGCCCGCAGACTTGGCCCAGCGTTTCAATTCCTTGAGGATCATCGCATAATTGATGCGACAGGTAAAACAATTGGATACCGCAATTTGAATCAGGTTAGGGAAAAGCTCAATCCTATTTTACTGCGAAGATCGCGTGACAAAATACTTCAGGATCTCCCTGAAAAAATTGATACCCCCATCCATCTCGAATTATCAACAACCCAACAAAAATTACATGCCGAAACTATGGAGCAATTAGCAAAACTAGTTGCAAGAAAAAACCTTACCCAAATAGACCGCACCCGCTTGTTGAAAATTCTGGCTCGATTAAGGTTGATTTGCAACTGCGCATCCTTGGCAGATGATAAAACCAGCCCAATGGACTCGCCTAAAATAACTGAGCTTGTAATCCGCTTAAAAGACCTGATCTTATCTGGCACAAAAAAGATTGTGGTTTTTTGTGAATCAAAAGAGTTTCTCATTTCTATCGAAAGCATTCTCAAGAAAAACTCACTAGGCTATGTTTTTTTACACGGGCAACTTCCTGGGGCTTCCAGAGCGAATATTGTCAAACAATTCAGAGACGACCCGGATACTATGATTTTCCTAAGCACCGATGCAGGTAGCACAGGATTGAACCTACAATTTGCAGACACCCTTTTTAATTTAGACATCCCTTGGAACCCTGCTGTTTTAAAACAACGCATGGCTCGAATCCACCGCATGGGGCAGAAAAAACCCGTGCAATCCTTCCAATTTATTATGCAAGCAAGTATCGAAGAGAAAGTTCTGGTATCTCTTCAAAAGAAAAACCAATTATTTGAAAATCTATTTGGTAAAACCGAGGACGAAATCGAATTGAGTTCCAGCCTCGGGCAAGAATTCCTGGATCAGGCAAAAACCTGGACTCAACCTCAAGAATCACAGGCCAACCCCCACCCCCTTAACTCTGCAGACCTTATTGCAACTGCCATCCCATTTTTTGAAGCACTTATTAACTGTTTAAAGACCCCCGAAGGTAACCAAGCACTAGATTCGGTTCCCGAACCCTTAAAAACCCATTTTCTCTCCCTATGCAAACAAATATCTGACCAAAACAAAAGCCACAAGTAACTACTATATATAGACTTAAAAAAACCACGGGCCTCAATAAATATCTTGTAAAAAAACGAACACTTTTGCGAAACATAGCACCAAAAACAGGGTTTAATAGATAGCTTGCCAAATGTCCTGCCATGTATTTTGCAATAGGATTCATTATGTTAGATCGAAAAACAATAGCCTCAAAATTACTAGTGCTAACCTTGGTCTTCGCAATTATTGAAATTGCAGATGCAGCTACCCCAGAAGAAAAAGATACCAAGCCCCAAAGCAAGCAAGAGAAGAGGCAGGAAAAGAAGCTTATCAAAACTTCTGCCAAGCCCATTGCTGCAAAACCATTAATTGAAAGCAAGGTTTTATCAGCCATAATCGATGCTGAAATAAGCAAAAAAATCAATGAAGAAAAAGTTACCCCTTCCGCAAAAAGTACCGATGCAGAATTTCAAAGGCGTGCCTTCTTAGACATCATTGGCAGAATTCCCACCTCGTCTGAAACCAAATCATTCCTTGAAAACACCACCCCTGACAAAAGAGTAAAATTAGTTGACGATCTGCTTTCAGATGATGAGTTTGGCAAGCATATGGCTGACATTTGGCAGGCACTTCTACTTCCCAGAATTTCCGATAACCGTAGGGTTCAAACCGAGCCCCTGACCCTTTGGCTAGAAAAACATTTCAATGTGAACACCGGGTGGGATCAAATAACCAAGGAGTTATTAACCTCTACCGGGCCCCAAGATGAAAATGGCTCCATTACTTATTTCATCTCCAATGCTTCTGTCGACAAAATGACCGACTCCGTAAGCAAACTGTTTCTCGGTGTACAACTCCAATGCGCTCAATGCCACGACCATCCTTTCGTTGATTGGAAGCAAAACGATTATTGGGGATTGGCAGCATTCTTTATGAAAGTTCAAGCCAAGCCACCCGGTGGAAAAGATACTTCCTCCCCTACAGTTACCGAGGGCAAAGGGATTAACAAGAACAAAAAGAGCCTACCCGAAGCTGCAAAGTTTGTGCCTGCAACGTTTCTGGCATCTGGCGAAGCAACCTTGAACTCCGCTGAACCCTACAGACCTGTACTTGCAAACTGGTTGACCTCTAAAACCAACCCATTCTTCAGTAAAGCAATGGTAAATCGCGTATGGGCTCAGTATTTCGGCAAAGGCCTTGTAGACCCTATCGACGATATGCATGATGGAAATCCTGCAACACACCCCGAACTTTTAGAAGCCTTGGCTACCCAGTTTTCTGCCTCAAACTTCGATCTTAAATTTTTAATCCGTTCGATCTGTAATAGCGAAACATACCAAAGAAGTAGCAAGCCTAATACTTCAAACAAAGAAACAGATATTGCTTTGTTGGCACGCATGCCGATTAAAAACATGACGCCTGAACAATTGTTCGATAGCTTGACAACCGTACTCGGCGCACCAAGTAGAGCAGATCAAAAACTTGGAAAGGTCAAAGCTGAAAAGAATCAACCCAAAGGCGCTCGATCGCAGTTTGTAGCCTTTTTTCAACCCGAAGAAGGAACCTCAGCACTTAGTTATGAAACAGGCATTCCTCAGATTCTTCGCCTGATGAATTCACCACAAATGAATTCTGCTAACATCATTCAAAGGCTGGTTGATAAAAATGCAGATACAAAAACTGCAATCGAAAAGGTTTACCTTTCTGTGCTAAATCGCATGCCTACCGATGAAGAATCATCGCGTATGACTAACTTCCTTTCCCAAGCCACCGACAAAAACAAGGGGCTGGGAGATATGCTTTGGGTTTTATTAAATACGAGTGAATTCACACTTAACCACTAAAAGTAACTCTTACACAGTTACTCTGTTACTTTTCCAAGGATACTAATATGAATAATGAAATGATGGGCGGTTTATATCGTAGAGACTTCATGAAGTTGGGTGCCATGGGCGTTGGTGGCATCTCTGCTTCGGGCTGGATGAACGTTCTTGCAGGACATGCTGCTGAAACTCAGGCAAAACACAAATCGTGTATCCTTTTGTATATGAGCGGTGGCCCAAGCCATAAAGACACCTTCGATCTAAAGCCCGATTCTGATGGCGCTGGCGAATTCAAACCCATTTCAACCAATGTAAGTGGTATTCAAATCAGCGAGCACTTCCCCAAATTTGCCAAATGGATGCACAAATCTGCGCTCCTTCGCGGTATGAGCACAGGCGAAGGAGCTCATGCTCGGGCCTCTTATTTCCTTCATACAGGCTACAAAGAAGGCCAAGGCGGTTTGACCTACCCAAGCCTTGGAGCAATCGCTTCCATGGAAACAGGCAACCCTGCTTTGCCAATTCCAAACTTTGTTACCATTAACGGTGGCAGATCTTATGGATCCGGTTACCTTGGTTCCAAACACCAACCACTCAACATCGCAGATGCTAGTAAAGGGGTTGCTAATCTTGGTGCTCTAGTTGGTGACAACCAGTTTAATTCCAGAGTATCGCTCTTGAATGAAATGGAAAAAGCCTTCCTTAAAGATTATTCATCCGAAGCAGGGGCCGCTCATCAGACCACCTACCAACGGGCTGTAACCATGATGAAGTCTGCCCAAGCAAAGGCTTTCGACATCAGTGGCGAACCCGCTAACCTTCGTTCTGAATACGGTTCAGGCAAGTTTGGTGAAGGTTGCCTTCTTGCTCGAAGACTTATTGAAACCGGTGTTCGTTTCGTTGAAGTTAACCTTGGCGGTTGGGATACCCACGAAAACAATTTCGAACGCGTTAAATCTCTTTCTGCACAAGTAGATGCGGGTATGTCTACCTTGATTAGCGATCTTAACCAGCGTGGTTTGCTTGATAGCACCCTTATCGTTTGGATGGGTGATTTTGGTAGAACACCTAAAATCAACCAACGCGGTACCAAACCAGGCCGTGATCATTATCCAAAAGCTTGGACTAGCGTCATGGTTGGTGGTGGTATTAAGGGTGGCCAAGTTATTGGAAAGACCGACAAACAGGGTGCAATTGTCGAAGAACGCCCCATCAGCACGATTGATTTTATGTCCACTGCTTGCAGTGTTCTTGGAATCGATTACACGAAGCAAGTTCAAACACCAATTGGAAGACCTATCCGAATTGTAGAAAAGGGTGCAAACCCAATCAAGGAATTGCTAGCTTAGTAATTCCTTTCAAAACCTTAAAGGGAAGGCTCGAATGCCTTCCCTTTTTTATTTAACTTCGACCATAGACTTCTTGCCAAACACTGGCCTAAAACAACAATAAAAAATCACACAAAGCATCCCGTTAATCACTGCTGCAACTTGAAACGCCAGCACTAATTCCTCGCGCATGTTCGAGGCATTCAGACTGCTCGAACGCAACAATCCAACCATAATATGCCCCGAAACCAAACCTATTCCTTGCACAAAGGTAAGAAGCGATTGAACACTGGCTTTCAGATCGCCCTTCGCCTGCATATTCACATACACCTGACCAGTTACCAAAAAACAAGTAACACTCAATCCGTTCAAGGCAAGGGAGGGAACCACCAACCCCACAGGCTGACCAACGGAAAGAACATATAGGGCAATAGTCCAGCAGATTAATCCAAATAGCATGCTGCCTCTAAGCCCCAATCTAAGAAGAAACATGGGCAGTAAAAAAAGGGATATCACTTCTGAAACCTGCGATATGGTTAGCGTAGGGCTAAGCCAAGGCTGAACAATTCCCAAATATTCCAAAAGCAATGGAGTGGCTTGGGTGGTGAAGGGCATGGTGATACAAACACCAAGGGTGCAAAGGCAATACGTTGCAAAGGGCCAACCTCGGAGCAATTTCAAGGCACCCAGCGGAGCAAATTTATCAACCTTACTGGGGCTTGGAGGCGTAGTAGGCAAGGTCAATGCATAAACAGCTACAAGAAAACCAAAAATACTTCCAATGATAAATTGCTCACTTGCCTGCCCTTCTAAATTATTGTTGGGAAAGATACTTATAAGCGCTAATAAAATCCAACCAGGCAACATCCAGCCTATAGTGCCCGATAAACGAACAACCCCAAACTCTCTTTCAGGATCTTTCAAATGAATAAAACAAATGGTGCTGCAAAGCACCATCATAGGAACGGTAAGCAACCAGAAAAAAAGGGTCAGTAAACAAACTAAATACAAACTTTCAGCGTATGCCAAACCAATTAAAAACAAACTGCTTAGCAGGCTGAAGACCGCAACGCATTTCTCTGCTGCAAAGTATCGGTCTGCAAGTTGTGCGCCCAAAGGTGCAAGCAAGGCTCCAACGCCATGCGTCGCACAGCATATTGCCAACTCCATCGGAGTAAAACCTAATTCTTTAAGGCGCATACTGTAGAGAGGTAACATGGCCCCTGGCAAAGCAAACTGCAAAAACATCAGAATTGAAAGTCTAAATTGCACAAGCACCCTTTCCTAGGGATGAACTTCAAACCATCCATGCAAGAAGTCGGATTAACCGTTTAACACAAATCCGGCAGGTTCTGGCGCACCGTGGGGAACCTCATTCAACCTTTTAGATTCCCATTGCTGATTAAACACCAATTCCGTGATACCCACATTAGGAATTACACCAAATTTATCCCAATCCGCGATACACCACTCCTGCAAAATAGTTAATAAAAGCACTTTGAGCACTGCGCCATGAGCGACTATCACAACGGTTTCGCCTTCATATTTACTGGTAATTTCGTTCCAAACAGGAATAATTCTAGCAATCATTTGGTCCAAGGATTCAGCGCCTTCGGGAGCAAAACCTGTTTCGCCATTAAGCCAGCGGGATAAAGTCTGCCTCCAAGGGCCATCAGGCGAATTATTTACCGTGCCCGAAAGTGTGCCTACTTTTCTTTCATGCAAATTCTTGAAAACTTCAATTTCAAGATTGCAGGCAGAAGCTATTTCAGAAGCAGTAGTAAGCGCCCTTAGCATACCTGAAGAAATTAGCTTGGTTGGTTTGTGGTTTTGAAAAAAACGAGCAGCAGCTTTGGCTTGTTCAATCCCACGCTCGCTTAACCCAATATCGGATTCTGCACCATGAAAAACACCAGGGATACTGGTTTCAGCATGGCG
>CAJCCR010000190.1 GCA_903960945.1 uncultured Planctomycetaceae bacterium | reverse complement strand
TGTTTGGAAATGTTTTCTACTCCGAAGCTGGAGACCATGTCGTATGGCACGCAATGCCTATTCTTCTTTTTGCACTTTGTTGCTTGGCAATTGCATACCGCTATTACAGCGCTTTTCTGGCTGCTAAAATTGCATGCCTTGATGATACAAAAGTCACGCCTGCTCACTTATTCAATGATGGGCAAAACTATCACCCTACTAATAGGTGGGTATTATTTGGCCATCATTTTGCAGCTATTAGTGGTGCGGGCCCACTCATCGGGCCGGTCCTGGCAATCCAATATGGCTACATGCCTGGCTTACTTTGGCTGGTTATCGGGGTATGTTTGGCAGGTGCAGTACAAGATATGTTGGTTTTAGCCGCATCGGTTCGCAGAGGTGGAAAATCTCTTGCTGAAATTGCCAAGTTAGAACTTGGGCCTTTAGCGGGTGTTTTATCCTCTGCTGCAATTCTGTTTATTGTGATCATCGCTTTAGCTGGATTGGGATTTGTAGTTGTAAAAGCACTTGGGGGCGAAACTATTCCATTTCCCAAAGGCACTAAGATAGATATCCCTGCAGGCGAAAAAATCGTTCTAAACTCATCCCGATCCAACGACAAAGAAACCATTTACAACTTCCCCCCGGGTTGCACTCTTTATTTCACAAAAACCTCCGCCCCTGCAAAACGAGATGCTGAATTTCAAATCGTTCTTCCCACCGCAGGTAAGCTGCCCGCACATGCCTTGGAATTTGAAGGGAAGCCGATCATTCTTCCAAACGGCGGGGCACAGTTTGTTCACGGCAGTTCTTGGGGCGTATTCACGATTGCTTGTACGATTCCAATTGCGTTTTTTGTCGGGTTTTACATGTATAAACTACGCAAAGGGAAAGTCGTTGAAGCATCTCTTATTGGCGCAGTAGGCGTTTTAATTGCTACCGTTGCAGGCAACTGGATTCCGGGCTCTGCTTTAGAACCCTATTTTTCACTGACCAAAAACCAAGCTGTCATTGCACTTTGTTCTTACGGGTTTATAGCCTCCGTACTTCCGGTTTGGATGCTGCTTTGCCCCAGAGATTACATCTCAAGCTTTTTGAAAGTTGGAACCATAGCATTACTTATTGTCGGGGTTGTTGTTGCCAACCCTGCTCTCGTTCACAGGCCCTTCGAGCCCGTATTCGCCCAAGGCGGACCAACCTTTGCTGGTGGCCTTTTCCCCTTCGTTTTCATTTGCATCATGTGTGGTGCGATATCCGGCTTCCATGCCCTCGTTGCTTCAGGCACCACCCCTAAAATGATTGGCAAAGAATCTGATGTTCGCATGATTGGCTATGGCAGCATGCTTATGGAAGGATTGGTTGGCCTTGTTGCTCTTATTTCAGCTGCTTCTCTTGACCCAAAAATCTATTATGACATCAACATCGGGCTCGAACAAGTTGACAAATGGCAACCTCAAGTCGATAAGCTTCACCAGGAGCTAGGGAATGCTGGAAACCTCGAGCATCTTGACCTTTCGACCATCGAGCGCCAAGTCGGTGGCGAATCGCTTCGAGGTAGAACTGGGGGAGCAGTTACGCTCGCAGTTGGCATGTCACTCATCCTTTCCAAACCCATGAACCAGTTAGGCATTCCTTTCGACCACCTCATGAAATACTGGTTCCACTTTGCTATCATGTATGAAGCTTTATTTATTCTAACCACTATTGATACAGGCACACGCATTGCCAGATTTTTACTCCAAGAAATGTTTGGATACATTCATCCCAAGTTAGGGCAAACCGACTGGCTT
>CAJCCR010000189.1 GCA_903960945.1 uncultured Planctomycetaceae bacterium | reverse complement strand
TTTTCAAGCTTTTCTCTTAAAGCTGTTATTTTTCCCAAAAGAACTTGTGGTTCACTAATATTCATCTTTTTACCTAAAAAACACCCTAGCTTTAACGAATAACCCAATTACGCACAACTTTGCCAAAGCATAGGAATCTTACTTCTTTTATCGGTATTACGATCATGCGTTCTTTAACGAGAAAATAAGAAACAAACAGAGACTAGGCAATTAATTTGGTTAAACTATACAATAAGCTTTGATTAAATTGTTGCGAAAGTAGGGCGATAATGGTTATGGATCCTGATAAATCTAATCAAATATTAAATCGAAAATCCGGAGAAGGAATTCGTGTTTTGATTATTGATGATGAAAAACCTCATGCCGAGGTTGTTTCAGAAAGCTTGGAAAGAGTCGGATTTGAGTGCACTGTGGTATGCAGTGGCAAAGACGGTGCAAAAAAAATTGAAACCGAAACCTTTGATGTCGTTCTAACTGATTTACGAATGGCAGATGTTGATGGACTTGCCATAGTTCGTAAAGCCAAAGAAGAGTTACCCGAGGTTGAAGTCATTGTAATCACAGGTCATGCGGATATAAAAACCGCAGTAGAAGCGATCAAACAAGGCGCATCCAACTATCTAACAAAACCGCTAGACATGGTTGAACTGCGAACCATTGTAGAAAAATCGTCTGAAAGACTAAGGCTTGCCCGTACCAATCGTGAGCTTAAACGCCAGCTAGACGAAAAATTTGGTTTCGAAGGCGTTTTGGGCAACAGCTCTAAAATGCATGACGTAGTCGTAAAACTACAAAGCATAGCGCCTACCAATGCAACCGTATTAATCCAAGGTGAGACAGGAACAGGAAAAGAATTAGTTGCAAAGGCTATTCACAATAACAGTCCGCGCAAAAACAAACCTTTTGTCGCAATGAATTGTACCGCACTAAACGAAAACCTGCTTGATGATGAACTTTTTGGCCATGAACCAGGAGCTTTTACAGGCGCAGAAAGAATGCGGAAAGGTCGGTTTGAATATGCGAACGGCGGCACTCTTTTTCTTGACGAAGTAGGCGACATGCCGATGAGCCTTCAGGCAAAATTATTGCGTGTCTTGGAAAATAGTGAAGTGTTTAGAATTGGTAGCAATGAACCATTGAAGGTTAATGTGCGGGTGGTTTCTGCAACCCATCGTGATCTTGAAGCTGCAGTAACAGAAGGTACCTTCAGACAAGATTTGTTTTTCAGGCTCAATCGTTTAAAAATCAGATTGCCCCAACTTCGTGAACGAAGAGAAGATATCCCGCTATTAGCTTCACATTTTCTTAAGGAATTTAACCAGCTTCATGCTAAACATGCCATGACAATAGCAGAACCCGTTCGTAAAGCTATGACGCTATATGACTGGCCGGGAAATGTCAGGGAAATGCGAAATTTCATCGAAAGTATGGTTGTTCTTGATGTTGATGGTATTTTGAATATCGATGATGTTCAAGAAGGTAATATCCTGAACCGTATTCAGCCTCTTCCGGGCCAATCGCCCCAGGCTTCTCATTTAATAGGTAGGCCACTTTCGGAAGTGGAACGCTTTTTTATTGAACAAGCTCTTTCGCTGACCAATGGGAACCGGGAGGAAGCATCCCGAATGCTTGGGATTGGGGAACGAACGCTTTACAGGGTAATACAAGATTGGAAGTTGCAGGATAAGATTAAAAAGGCACTTTCTGAAAATTCCAATGACATGGAAAAAGCTGCAAAGTCTCTTGGGATGAAGTCTGATTCTCTACAACGTAAGCTTAAAAAACTTGCCCTAACTCCAGATTCAGAGGATGATTCATCTACTCGCGAAACTGACAATGAAGATGAAGTTTAAGGTTCTAGATTAAATAACACGGAAGTTAAAATGGCAATTATTAAGCTCCTACCACCCGAAGTTATCAGCCAAATTGCTGCGGGTGAAATCATTGAGAGGCCTGCAAGTATTGTTAAAGAACTTGTAGAAAATTCCCTCGATGCACAATCTAAAAGAATCGATATTGAAATCGAGCAGGGTGGACATGATTTAATCAGAGTTGTTGATGATGGTTGTGGAATTTATCCAGAACAACTTCAGCTTGCACTCACAAGCCATGCTACGAGCAAACTAAAATCCTCAGAAGATCTATTCAGAATTTCAACTCTCGGCTTCAGGGGAGAGGCTTTAGGATCAATTGCAAGCGTTTCTAAATTCCTGCTGCAATCGTGCCCTCCAGATCTTGATCAGGGGGCAGAAATCCTTTGTGAAGGAGGATTGCTTCATCCCGTCAAGCCTTGGAATGGTTCCCCAGGCACACGAATCGAAATTAAGCATCTGTTTTACAATACCCCTGTAAGGAGAAAATTTCTTAAAGCTCCGCCTGCAGAAACCGCTCAAATCACTGAAACAATCACCAAAATGATTCTTTCTTCATTCCGAAACAACCTTGATAAATGCGAAGTTCACTGGTCCTATAAAAACAATGGAAAACAAGTTTTACAAGCATCGCAAGGCGCTAGCCTCAAAGAAATGATCAGCATCTTTTTCGGAAAAGATATCACCAATGATTTGCTTTATATCGAATCAAATCATCGCGATTTTAAAATCAAAGGTTATATAGGATCACCAAACCTAGACAAAAGCAGTGCTAAATCACAATATTTATTTATCAATGGCAGGTGGTTTAGAGACAGAACCATATCACATGCTATTCAGGAAGGTTTTCGGGGCCATATGATGACGGGAAGATTCCCGATCGCATTTCTTTATTTTGATTCTGACCTTGAAAAAGTTGATGTAAACATACATCCCACTAAAGCAGAAGTTCGGTTCCGTGATCCTGGTGCCATTCATCATCTGGTATTTAATGCTGTAAGAAATGTTCTTCTAGAAAAAAATAAAGGTGCAGTTTTTCAGCTTCAAGATGAACCACCTTTCACCAGAAAAAACCCTATTGACATCGGGTTGCCTGAATTTACCATAACAATCCCGCAAAAAAATAATCCCCCAGAACCTTGGGCCCTTGAATCTGGGCCTTCACCAGCCCCTTCGCTTCCATTCAATTATAAAAACAGTCCAAGTGAAGCATCTAAACCTGAAAATCATTCTTCCGATGAATCATCTACCCAAGCGCCTAATTATACTTATTTAGAAAAACCGCAGGCCCAAACAATCGAGCCTGTCTTGTTTAAAGAGGAAAACTTCAAGGTATTGCAAGTTTACAATTCTTATATTGTGATCGAAACAGATGAAGGGGTTTTAATTATTGATCAACATGCCCTTCACGAACGCATTTTGTATGAACAATTAAAAACTAAGCTCTCATCTGGGCCTGTGCCTGCCCAAAAACTTTTAATCCCTGAAACCATCGAACTAGCAGCTTTTCAATCTGAATTGGTCCTTTCACGACAAGAAGAATTACAGCAATTAGGATTTGAAATACGAGGATTTGGCGGAAACACAATTCTTGTCGAGAGTTACCCTGCATTGCTAGGGCGAAAATCTCCAAAAGCTCTTTTTAATAAAGTTATTGAACAACTTTTTGCCAAGGATGAAATCCCAAGTAAAGACGCTTTTTTTCATCATATTTTAAGCCTGACCGCCTGCCACTCAGCAGTCCGATCAGGAGACACGCTTAATGAAACAGAAATGCACCTTTTAGCTAAAATGCGCCACTTGTCCAAATCCCATTATCACTGCCCCCATGGGCGACCAACATCCTTATTGATAAGCAAAAATGATCTTGAAAATCAATTTGGCAGAACCTAAATGGCAGACATGGAAGCTTAGGGCGTTTAGGATGAGTGCTTTCACCTTACTTTTTGTTGGTGAAACACACCCCTAAATATTGGCCTATACACTACCACTGATTTTTTTTAAACCATTGGTATGAAAGAAGATGAATTACCTTTCATTCCTGAACATCACGATGTTGCTTCCAAAGCAACCATGGTTTTTTCGTGCCTTAACAAGCAAATTCAATCTTTTCCAATCCATAGTACATTTCTTGTAGGCACAGTTGCTGGTTGCGAACTCCGATTAGCAGGCTTAGATCTACCTGCGCTATTATTTCAAGTAAACTATGTTAAACCAAAAGGCCTTTTAGTTCGATCCATTACGCCTCTTTCTGGTTTAACTTTAAACGGAAGTTCATTTCAAGAATCGATTCTAAAATCTAATGACAAACTAAATATTGGTAATTACGAATTTTCGTTTATCGTGACTGATTCCTTAGCTGCAATCACCCCCTCAGAAAACATCACTCTTAATATCAATGAACAATCCGCAACCGTAAATAAAATAAAAACTAAATTTAAAAGCAAAAGGCATTTGTCACATTTAATAAAGAAACTAAAGAATAAGAATCAGCTATTAAAAATCGAATTAGGTTCGTTGTTAGAAAATAATCGAACAATTGCTGAACGCGAAATTGAGACCGTTTCAAAACAAAGCATACTTGAATCGGAAAAATCATCCATAATTGAACAGCTAAACCTTCAAGTTATTAAAAGTAAAACCTACGCTGAAGAACTAGTTCTACTTCGAAATGAATTAGACACACTAAAATCTAATTCAAATCAACAATCAACAACCAGCGATTCAGATTTAAAAACTATAACCACCCTTCATGATTTATTAGACCAAAAGACCCGGAATTTGCATGAACGAGCCCTTGAAGTAGATCGCAGAAGCGAGGATTTAGAAAAAAACAGCAGGGAACTAGAAGCTCAGGCCCTAGAAATAGACTCGTTATATTGCAAACTCAAGGAAGAGCGGAAATTATTAGAGGAAGAATATCTTTCAAAAAAGCAAGAAAACGAAAATATAATCAAGCAGTCTTCAGAGTTGGAACAACAGATGGCTGAGATATTTCAGGTAAAACTTTACCTTGAAAATGTCAAAGCTCGAATAGACGAAAAAGAATCTATTCTAGAAAATAAACTTCTTTCCATACAATCTTTGGAAACCGATTTGCTGATCAAGCAAGAAAAATCAGAATTATTCAAAACCGAATTGCTTGAAAAAGAAGTTTTACTATCTTCTGGTCTCGAGCTTATTAATCAGGAAAAAGAAGAGCTAAAAAACAACCAACATTATTTAGAATCTCGCATTCTTGAAATTGAACAAAAAGAACTGTCACTACGAAGTTTAGAAAACACATTTGCAAACCGAGAATACGAAATCGAGGCTACAAGAAAATCACTTGAAGATGCAAAAAAAGAAATAGAAGATTTCAAAAACATCCAAGATAACAAGATCAAACAAACCGATTCAGTTGAAAAAAATCTGGCTCAAATGCAAGAGATTCTTCGAAAAAGAATTGAAGATATTCAATTAAAAGAATCCGCCCTAAACGAAAAAGACGCTTTGCTTTCAAATCAAATCATTTCACTGCAAACCCGAAATGAAGAAATGGAAAATGAACATAGCAACCTTGTAATGCAGTTAACCTCTGCCAGAGATGACTTCGAAAAATCTAAACAAGAATTGCTCAAAAAAACCACTGATATCGATTCCGTAAAATTTAGAATGGAAACTGAAAATCATGGACATGAATTAATCAAAAAAGAGATATTCGAAGCACTTCAAAGGCTTGAAGAAGAAAAAGCTGCTCTTGAGGAAGTTCAAATTGCAAATCTTGAGATAGAAAAGCTTAAATTGGCTCAAGGAATTGACTTTAAAAATGAAATCAGCGGCGTATGTGAAAATATCCCAGACCTTATGGCAGGTGCAGAAAACTGCCTCTCCAGGCTTTTAGGGGCCAGAGATTTACTTCAGGAACACCTTAGGGAATTCCATGACTACGCCAAAATTGCTAGGGAAGAACTCGAATTATTGCTTAAAGAATCCCGCGATCAACAAAACCGTTCCCAAGACTCTGAAAGCAAAATAATCAAAGCAAGAGAAGAGCACCGCCTTTCAATTGCTTCTTTCAAGCAACAACTCATCGAATGGCAACACAATCTAATTGAAATCAAATTAGCATTGCAAACTGGTGAATCCGAGTTGGAAAGAAAACAAGCAAAGTTTGAAACTCAAGCTCAAATTCTGCAACAACAAACAGACAACTTATCCAAAAAAGAACACAACCTTCGCGAAAAAGAAGGTGAAGTACTCGCACAAACAAAAGAAGTTCATCGCCACCTTGATGATATGCGGGCATGGTATCGTAATAAAATTAAAGATTTATCCGGAACAATTTCCAATTCAATGGCATCTGGATATTTTGATAATGCACTTAGCCGCCCAGATTTAAACCAGGACAATCGTTCCCAGTCGATACTTGACCCCATAGAACCTTCTGACAACAAACTTGGAAATCAGCTTATATCCTTGGGTTTGGTAGAGTCTGATACACTGATTGCCCTTATGACCGAGGCGAAAAAAACCAGAAAATCACTCAGGCAAGCATTGCTAAATGGTGGTTATTTAACCTTTTATCAATTGGCTCTTATCGAAGCAGGCAATATTAATGGACTGATGATCGATCGTTTTCGAGTCATTGACAAACTTTCATCAACGAGCAAAGAATATATTTTCCAAGTATTTGATCCCATCAGAAAAACAGAATGTCTCCTCAGGCATCTTTCTGAATCGGAACTTTCTGATCCCTATCACCCAGACGAATTCAGACAACGATTTAGTGCAGCTATTAATCTTCATCATGAAAATGTGGCCTCCACATATGAAGTATTGGAAATACAGGGAAGGCCTGCGGTTTTAGTTGAGCTTATTCAAGGAATTAACCAATCAGAATGGGCTTCGGTCCACCAAAAACCAGATGTATGGTTAAATCTAGTTTTACAAACCATTTCAGGATTAGCATCAATTCATGGAGCAGGTTTGGTTTATGGCCCAATCCATCAGTCTTCTCTAATTATTACAGGCGAAGGGTGTATCAAATGGATTGGAGTTGGTTGTCCAACATGGCTATTTTCGAATGAATTACACGATGGAAATAGTTTCAAAAATGATATTTCAATCCTTGCAGGGGAAGTTTTGAAATGGTTGTACAACCATGAAGAAAAACAAAACTTAAAACTCACCTTGGACAATAGTTTTAATGATTACATCGTCTGGATTGAAGAAATAGCATCTGGAAAAATAACGGTAGATCTAAACGAATGGGTAACAAAAACAGCATTAGAGTTACAAATCACAGAAGATTGGGAGTCGAATTACAAAAATTTTATCAGATTGAACCTATCGGAAAACCGTGAACAGTCCTTAAAACTATCTGCTTAAAATCTAAAAATTGATTATTTTTTCAATCATCGAGCTATCACAATTTGCGAACTTATTTCTAGTATCTAATATAAAAATCGAGTAATTCAAAACCATATCCCAATCAATCAGATCATGATCAGCAAGTATGACGCACAGATCTTGACTTTTTAATAATTGCGGACTTAAATCTAACTCTCTTTGAACATCCCTCTGAGAAAGATTACTCGCAATCAAAGGATCATGCCATTTTAAATTGCAGCCCCGATTTAATAGTAAATCAAAAATTTCAATCGCTGGGGATTCACGCAAATCACTTATATTTTTCTTGTAACCCAGCCCAATCAACAACAAATTAGACCCATTGATTGATTTTGATCTGTTTTCCAAAAATGCTTCGATTTTCTTTACAATCATTTGTGGTCTTTTTTTGTTTAAATCACAAGCAAGATTAATAAGCCCTGCATTTGCGCCCACACTTTTAAGCTTTGAAAGAAGATAATACGGGTCCACAGGAATGCAATGCCCCCCAACGCCTGGCCCGGGATAAAACGCCTGAAAGCCAAAAGGTTTGGTGGCGGCAAGCTTAATTACTTCCCATACATCAAGATTTAATCCCTTACAAATCTCATCCCACTCATTTGCTAAAGCTATATTTACAGCACGATAAACATTTTCCACCAACTTTGATGCTTCAGCAGCTTCAATCGAACTTGCCTGATGAACTTCATCAAACAATTGATTAAATAAAACCTTGGCGACTTTTGAAGACTCATCATCAAGAGCCCCAAAAACTCTCGGCAAAGTCTTGGTGGTAAATGCGCAGTTACCTGGATCTTCTCTTTCCGGACTAAAAACAAGAAAAAAATCGACCCTTGGTTCTTGGTTTTCTTTTTCCAAAATACTCAATCCAATGGTGCGTGTTGTACCGGGGAATGATGTGCTAGAAATAACCACTAAAAAAGGTTTTGTAGCTATGGTTCTTATCGAAGTAATCGCGTCACAAAAACTATCAAGAGCAGGGGCACCATTTAAAAGCGGAGTTGGAACGCAGACCCAATAAACATCACAAGGATCTTCACATGAAATGTCGCTGGTTACTGTAAATCTTCCAGTATCTAATAACTCTTGAACTCTAACTGCTGAAATTGTTTCGAGATAACTTCTCCCGCGAATCAGCATTTCAACTTTATTTATATTTGTATCGTAACCAACAACTTTAAACCCTGCTTTGACTACGCACTCTGCAAGTGGAAGTCCTGTATATCCAAGGCCAACAACCATTATCCGCGATTGTTTTTCCTGGAGTTGATTAACAAATTGGTTCAACTGCTTATCTGAAATCATGGCGAAGGCTGAAGAACTAATTTCTTATCTTCAGTTCCATTATATTTTTCTTGAAGATCTTTATCACAAAACTGAACACGGCTAATTGAATCAGTCTTTCCTGTCGCTGCATTTATTTCAAGAACAACGCCGGACATTCTAACATCGCCTGATGCAACAGAAAATTGATTGGGTAAAAAAGAAATTGTTGTTGCGGTAACTGGTTCAATACACCGACCCAATACACTGTCATAAGGTCCAGTCATTCCTAAATCGCAAATAAAAGCTGTGCCTTCACCAAGAATTTGTTCGTCAGCAGTTTGCACATGAGTATGGGTCCCTAAAACTGCAGAAACTTTACCTTTTAAGAAGTGGCCCATCAAATATTTATCGGAGGTTGCCTCAGCATGAATATCAACAATTATTACATTAGTTTGCTTTTGGACTTCGGGAATTATTTTTTCTGCAGATGAAAAAGGGCAATCCACCGGTCGCATAAAAGTTCTACCCATTAATGAAACCACTGCAACGGTAAATCCATCAACGGTGTTAGTGAAAGCGAAGATTTTTCCAGGAGAAGATGAGGGATAATTCGCAGGCTTACAGATGCAGTTTTCAGATATAAGCGTATTTACAATTTCTTGCTTTTTGTAAATGTGATCTCCCAAAGTAAAGAGATCAACGCCCGCAGCTTTTAGTTTTTTGAATATTGATGGGGTAAGGCCAGATCCACCAGCAGCGTTTTCAGCATTCGCTATAACCAAATCTAGCCCCATACTTTTCTTGATAGCAAGAAGATAACTTACCAAAATGTTCACCCCAGGAGCCCCGACAATATCTCCCAGCATCAACACTTTCAAAATCTTTGGCAAATTATTTTGCGACATCGACCACTCTTAATTCACGAATAACTGTCACTTTAATTTCACCCGGGTAATTCATCTGGTCTTCAATGGCACGTGCGATGTCGTGGCAAGTTTTAATCGCCTGTTCATCGGTGGTACGAGCCGCACTGGCTATCACACGAAGTTCCCTGCCGGCTTGAATTGCAAATGCCTGTTCAACATCTGGAAAACCACAAGCAATGGCTTCAAGTTCTTCTAAACGCTTAACATATTTTTCAAGTGTTTCTCTACGAGCGCCGGGCCTTGCTGCACTTATTGCATCCGCAGTTGCAACTAAAACAGTGTAGATGTGATCAACAGTTATATCGTCGTGATGGCCTGCAATGGCATGTAAAACATCGGGGTTACTTTCGCCATATTTACGCGCAAGTTCAGCACCAATTTTAGGATGGCCACCTTCCATTTCGTGATCTGCAGCTTTGCCAATATCATGCAGCAAACCGCATTTACGAGCGAGTCTACCGTCTAACCCCAATTCATCTGCAAGCATTCCTGCAAGAAACGCAACTTCAATGCTATGCCGCAGTACATTTTGACTGTAACTGGTTCGAAATTTCAAACGACCGAGCAATTGAACAAGTTTATCATTCAATGGCCCCATACCTACTTCATTAAGGGCTTCACGCCCCACTTCCATAATGTGCTTTTCCATCTCTTCTTGTGATTCTTTTACTACCTCTTCGATTTTAGTAGGGTGGATTCGACCATCTTGAATAAGCTTTAATAACGAAAGCCTAGCTATCTCGCGCCTTACACTATCAAAAGCACTAACGACCACTACGCCTGGAGTATCGTCAACAATCAGATCAACACCGGTAACATTTTGGAAAGTTCGAATATTGCGGCCTTCACGCCCAATTATTCTGCCTTTGATATCATCGTTTGGAATATCAACGGTACTTACAGTACTTTCAACAGAATGCTGCGATGCATAACGTTGAACAGCCATAGCAAGAATTTTCCTGGCAGATTCCTTGGCAGAATCTTTGAGATGATCATCATGTTTTTTCAACTTATCAGCAACTTGTTTGCTAAGAGTTCTTTCCAAGTTTTCAAAAAGCATTTTTTCGGCATGATCACGCGAAATACCAGAGATATCTAGTAATCTCTTTTCTTGTTTTTCGAGAATCTCTGCAAACTTTTTATTTTTTACTTCGGTTTCATTTTTTCGATCTTGCAACTGATTTTGAAGGACCTCGGTTAAACGTTCTCGTTTAAGCATATCCCTTGCTTTATCCTCGATGGCGTCTTCACGCTTTTCAAGGCGCTTTTCTTGATCACGTAAATCTAGGCGAATATTTTCGAAACTTTTATTAAGTTCTTCTTTCCTTCGAAGGCTATCCTCTTTTGAAAATAATTCAGCATCTTTGATTATTTTGTCAGCTTTAGCCTTTGCTTCATTAATTAACGAATTATTGTCAGCATTTAAACTATTTAGCTTGGCACGGTAAAAAACCGTAGCAATGGCATAGCCTATTACGCTAAAAACCAATCCACTCAGAAAAATATATACAAGTTGTTCAGCAGTCACTTTTTCACCTCTATTAATGAAATAAACGAGGTTTTCGCATAAAATAAGCGAATAAAAAAAGAAAATGTTATTTATGAAGCAAAAAACCCAAAGAGACTACGAACCAGTAAACATTATTTTCAAAATTAGCCAAATATATGCAATTTGTAACGGATATTGCCAAAACTTCGAAAAATAAAGCCCAAAACAAAGAAAAACAGCCTGTTACAAAACACCCTTATCAATACTGGCCTAATTCATCTTAACTTTTAAACTCGTAGAACCGTTTAACTCTTAAATAATAGGTTAATTAGCACAAAAAATCATTAATGCTTCACAAATACAGCTACTTCTTTCTTAAAACCCCACAAAACATAAGTCTTTACCACACAATGAATTATTATGCAAAATGTATGGCTATTTATCCATCATTATTATAAAAAGAAATTAATAAGGTTTACTGATGTAAAAGTGACCAAAGCATTATGAACTATATTTTAATGCTTATTGACATTTTATTTTCTAAAAATAAAATAATTATTTGGTCATTGTGGAGATTATTATGAAGACATATATGGCAAAGCCTTCTCAGGAACCTGAGAAACGATGGCTGGTAATTGATGCTGCGGATCAAATTGTAGGCAGATTGGCTGTACAAATTGCTAATTTGTTGCGTGGCAAACACCGTCCTGAATTTACCCATCATCACGATACGGGTGAATTTGTAATTGTTTTGAATGCATCAAAACTGCGGTTTACTGGTAAAAAGATAAATACGAAAGTATATCGCTGGTATACTCACTACCCCGGTGGTTTGAAATCGGCTTCCGCTAAAGATTGGCTTGCAAATCATCCTGATCGTATTATTCGCGAAGCGGTTAAAAGGATGATGCCTAAAACGCCTTTAGCTAGACATCAAATTATTAAGCTTAAAATTTACGCAGGTACGGAGCATCCACATCATGCCCAAAAACCTGTTGAATTCAAAGTATAGCATTTAACTGGAGAAGATATCGTGGCTGAAACTAAGTCGAAGAAGACCTTTTATTGGGGCACCGGAAGACGAAAAACTTCGGTTGCTCGTGTAAGAATTTGCGAAGGTACAGGAAAAATTTCCATTAATAAAAAAACATTGGAAGTTTACCTTACTGAAGAAAAAGATCGCCAATTCGTTCTTGGGCCAATTATTCTTGCGGATATGGTCAAGCGCCTTGATGTTATTGTCACAACCAAAGGTGGCGGTATTTCTGGGCAAGCTGGAGCCATAAGTCAGGGTGTAGCAAGAGCTCTTAAAGCTATGTTTGGACTTACCGAAGTCGAACAGCCAACTGCACCTGAAGAAGAAGGCACACCTCTAACTTTAGCTAAAAAGCTTAGAGACTCCGGATTCTTAACACGAGACGGCAGAATGAAAGAACGCAAAAAATATGGCCGAAAAGGCGCTCGAAAGAGTTTCCAATTCTCCAAGCGTTAATATTCTTATTAATCATAAAAGAGCATGGATTTCAAAGATCCGTGCTCTTTCCATTTTTCAATTCTTTGAAATATTTCGATACATCTTTGAATTCCAGGATTTACCATTGCATCTGGCATCGGCTTTTGAAACCAATTCAACCATCGATACAAAGATACAATTGTTCCTAAAATATCAAGCTTCCTACAAACCAAATAATTAATTTGTGAACTCTCTGAGTAGGCATTTAATGCATTAGTCCACATTAGATTATCATCACCAGCAAAACTTGATACCATCCTAGAAACATCGACTTCCCTACAATCTTTTCGCATAGCACAATAATCAATAAAACCACTGATTTCACTGCAGTTAAATAAAATGTTTTCTCGCCTCGCATCACCCCAGCAATATTGAATTTTAACAATTGGATTTGGGGAACCCATTAAACTGCCCACTTCTTGCCTAAGCCATTTCAAAAGTTCTTTCAAATTAAATAGAGGAAGAAATCCAATTGCTGAAAAATTAATTGATGAGATAGAAAAAGAATTAATCTCAACTTCCCGGCTTTCCATAGCTGGCATTACCCCAACCCCAGATTGTTCCGAACCAATAGCAGTATGAAATTGAGCTAATTTTTTGACCGATTGAACCAGATTAAAAATCGAACAATCGGGAATATTTCCTGAAATCCAAGAGGAAAGATCCCAGCAAAAACCATCATGATAAACAACAGTTGTATTTTCTTTGTTGCGAAAGATTAATGGGAATAAAACAAATTTGTTTTTTCGTATCTGATCAAGCAAGGCGTGGGTGCTTTCCAACGAACTTAAAGTAGACGGGCTATAAGATTTTAAAGCAAATTCACGACCTAAAGAACTGACTTTATATACGACAGAATCACTCAACCCACGGTTACTGGATATCAAAGAAAATGGGGAAATAATAGCAAATTTGGAAAGAACAAGTTCAACAATTTTATCGGTCATCTGTCCCGTAATATCACTGGCGTTTCAAAACAACATCGATTTCAGAAGGTTTAAGTATTTCAATTCCAGATAAAGAAACACTATTAAGAGGCTGCGCCATGCCTTTTAATATATTTAAATTAAAAACAAGGTTTGGCTTCATACCAAGGGCAAGAACTATGAAAACACAGCCAATGATAGGTAAATAACTAGGTCGGAAGGAAGTCTTAAAAACTCTTGGCCAAATAGCAGGTTTAAAATAAATACCAGACAAGATTCTCAAATAAATCCATGAGCCAACTGCAGCATTTAAAAAGGCGATTATACCCAATAAGAAAAACAAATTGTGGGTACCCTTGCTTAGAGCATCGTCCCACGTGTACGGTACACTGACACACCCAAAAACTATAAAGAATTTAGCAAGAAAACCACCAGTAAAAGGGATACCGATCAAGCTAAATAAAAACAAAGCAAGGCAAATTGCCAATAGTGGGGTTTGAGATCCAATACCTGCAAGATCGTCCCAATCTTCAATTGGTTTTTCTTTAGTATCCAATACATCAAGAACTGCGAAAATACCAAAGGTCCCAAAAAAGTAGGTGATTAAATAGAAGAATGAAGCCCCAATCCCATCAATGCCAGTAGCCAATTCAAGCTTTGGGGCAACCGCAATGCCAGCAAGAATGTAACCAGAGTGGGAAATACTGGAATAAGCTAAAATTCTACGAAGGTTTCTTTGAAGTAGGCCAAGAATAGTACCAATAGTCATTGTAACTGCGGATAAAATCCAGAAAAGAACATAAATATTATCAAGAGTTTTTGAGGAACCAGGTAACGCACCTTGAGCTAAGGCAAAACCGAAAATACGGATGATAGCTGCAAACCCTGCAACCTTAGAAACTGTCGCAAGCAAAGCGCACATTCGATAAGTGGTACCTTGATAAACATCCGGAGCATAAAAATGAAAGGGAACCATACTAATCTTGAAACCTAGCCCCGCTAGAATGGCAAGCATCGGAATAAGAAAAAGCAAACCGGAAGAATTATCAAGATCGACAGAGGGTTTAAATCGATGACCATTACATAAAGCATCAGAAATTGCAGAAATATTTGTAGTGCCCACAATTCCATAAAGATAGCTAAAGCCTAATAGAACCAAACCGGAAGAAAAAATGGAAAGGAAGAAGTATTTCATTGCTGATTCGGCAGCGAGATCTTTTTTTCCGTGCAAATAAAGCAAAACATAAGTAGGTAGGCTGATTAATTCGAGCCCAAGAAAAAGGACAACCAAATCATTCGAAATTCCAACAATTGAACAGCCAGTAACAAGAAACATTAAAAGAGCAAAGGTTTCAAAAGTGTTATCAGTTTGGCAATCGCGCCAAAAAAGAAGACAAAAGTATAAGCCCATACCTAATGAGAAATGCCTGATAAAATTAGAGGACATGTCTTCTAAAATGTTTATTGAAAACAAAAGGGAGGGATCTATCGAACCACGTTTTTGTGAAACCAGTAGAAAATAAGCAAGTAAAAAACCTAGGGAACTAATCAAAGCCCAAGGAGTGTTTTTTTTAACAAAAGGCCCCAAAAGAAGTATTAAACTTGCCAGCGAAAAAAGCATGATCTCAGGCATCATGTATTGAATATAATCACTAATTAATAACGATCCTATCATTGATCCACCAATACCAATCTAAAAAATAAGGTGAACACTATTTATCCAATTTTCCAACAGGTAACAAGTTGTTTGCCTGTAAATTCAGTTTTGCAATCAAATGTATTTCAGGCCGAATAGTATCAATCATTGGTTGAGGATACATCCCAAGAATAAGGCAAAGTATAGCCATGGGAAACAAGAAGAATTTTTCCATCAAAGTTAGATCAGATACAGAATCTTCTTTCTTAAACACAGGTTCTGAAAGCTTTCCAAAAAACACTTTCATCACCATCGAAATTAAATACCAAGCACCAAAAACCATACCTAAACTACAGATGGAAGCAATAACTTTACCTGTAATATTTGGGTTCTTAGATTCAAACATACCGAATAAACACATAACTTCGCCAACAAATCCATTAAGGCCAGGTAAACCGACACTACACATGACGTAAAAAACAGATATACCTGACAAAATTTTCAACTTACTTCCGAGCCCTTGAAGATCTTTAAATTTAGTGGTTCCATATCTGTGACTAAGAATTTCACAAATGAAGAAAAGAGCCCCGACATTTAAGCCATGGTTGATCATTTGCAGGTAACTGCCTGTTAAACCAGTTTCATTTAATGCAAATATACCTAAAAGACAAAAACCAAGGTGACTAAAGCTACTGTATGCTAGCATTCGCTTTAAATCATCTTGAGCAATGGCACAAGCTGCCCCATACAAAATCGCAATCATGGCAAGAACGGAAAACAAATAAGTTCCTAATTCCCAGGCAGGGACGGGAAACAATGGAACGCATAACCTAAGAAAACCAAACGCACCGAGTTTGGCAAGAATCCCACCAAGAACAAGGGTAACCCCGGTTGGAGCTTCATAATAAGCAGTAGGCTGCCAAGTATGAAAAGGGAACGCAGGAAGCTTAACCAAGAATCCAGTTGCAAGAAGAAGAAAAATCCATTTTTGGGACGATGCCCAGTAATCTAATCGAGCTTTGTTTACTTCTAGGTTCGATTTAATTAAAGGGTTTAGCAAATCTTTATCGGCTTTAGCTTCATAAACTCTTTTATTAAGTCCCATCTGGGTACCATGTGAAGCAGTAATCAATTCAGGTATAGAAAAAGTAATGGGTAAATCAGTGTTATCATCAAGATGGTTCTGATTAAGAGAAGAAACAAGCCCAATAATTCCTAATAAAGTAGCTAAACCACCACCCAAGGTATAAACGAACAATTTTTTAGCAGCGTATTGCCTATTAGGCCCGCCCCACATTGCGATTAGAAAAAGAAGAGGTATCAAAGTTAATTCAAAAAAAGCATAAAAAAGTATGACATCAAAAGAGAGAAAAGCTCCAATGGTTGAGAATTGAAGTAAGAGCATCAATCCATAGTAAAGATGAGATTTATCCCGGATTGAATTCCAAGTTGCGAGGACTGATCCGGCAAATAATATGCAAGTTAAAGGCAGTAAAAACAAGTTAAGGCCATCAACACCGATAAAAAAGCGTATTGCCCCAGCATCAGGTCTGCCTTCTTGGGGTGATTGAAATCGAATTAAATCAAAAACAGTAACACTAACATTCAATGGTACAAATGTAAGTTTTTCGTCAACAGAAACGGCATGCTTCTCTAGAAGCGGTAAATAATCCCATGTTAGCTTAAGAGAGATAAAAAGATTCAACAGGAAAAAACCCAAGGCGAGTTTTCGTGCAAACTCATGTCCTGAATTTCTGAGGAAAAGCGTAACTAATCCGCCCGCCAGAGGAACCAATAAAAGTAGTAATACTAATTGACTCATTTTGCACTACATCGATCTTGCTAGGGCTATCAGGAATACAGTTACCGCCAAAATCATCGCAAGGGCATAAAACTGAACCAATCCGTTTTGAATGGGTCGAAATAATTGCGCGATCATCCGTGGGATATGTGCAATCAAATCTACAACTCCATCAAGAATGTACTGGTCAAAAATTCTCGAACAATAAAAAACTAAATTAAGGGGGGTAATTAAAAGTTTGTTATAAATCTCATCAAAAAAGAATTTGTTTTTACTTAGTTCAACAGCAAAGTTTGATTTTCCAGATGATTGCTCGGAAAAGGTCACCCCGCCTTTGCCATAAAAAACAAAAGCTAATATCAAGCCTGCAAAACCAGAGGCAGTTGCAAAACCAACTGTTAACCAATCATGATTATGGTGTTCTAACAAAACATAACCAGGAGTTTTCCCTAAAAATTTCTCGATCGATAAAGGAGTAGAATTTGAAAGAACAAACCCAATTCCAATTGCAAAAACAGATAAAAGTAACAAGGGATATGTCATGGATTTCGGGGATTCATGAACTTCACCATGGCATTCCTCAGGAAGTTTTAGGACACCCCAGAAAGTAAGAAAATAGGCTCTAAAAGTGTAGAAGGCAGTTAAAAAAGCGACAAAGATACCGGTGGCCCACATTAATATGTAGAACCAAGGGTAATTTGAATGCTTTGAAGTTTCATGGATAACACTCAAAATCTCATCTTTACTCCAAAAACCAGCAAACGGAGGCAACCCAGCCAAAGCTAAGGCTCCAAACAAGAAACCAATATGTGTTAAAGGAAGAACCTTTCTTAAGCCACCTATACGTCTTAAATCAATTACATCATGCATTGAATGCATAACGCTTCCCGCACTTAAAAAAAGCAATGCTTTAAAAAAGGCATGGGTTAAAAGGTGAAAAATCGCAGCACTTAGCGCCAACATTGGAAGGGCGGACTTAACATCGATACCGGATCCCAAAGCCATGAACATGTAACCAAGCTGACTCATTGTAGAATAAGCAAGAATTCGTTTTAAATCGGTCTGTGTTAGTGCAATTAAAGCAGCCAAAAGACTGGTGTAAGCTCCAATGCCAATAACAACCATTTGAACTTCTGGAACGGAAGCAAACAGAGGCATAAATCTAGCAAGAAGATAAACTCCTGCAGTAACCATTGTAGCAGCGTGGATAAGGGCGCTCACAGGGGAAGGGCCTTCCATAGCATCCGGCAACCAAACATGAAGAGGAAATTGAGCTGATTTGCCACAGGCACCTAAAAACATTAAGAAGCAAGCCAAGCCAACACCAGAATCATAATTAGAAAGTGTCAATAATCCGTCAAAATCAAGTCGATATCCTGAAGAAACCCAGAGTAAAGCAAAACCTAAAAACAATGCAACATCACCAAGCCGGGTAACTAAAAATGCCTTTCGTGCAGCCTTGCAAGCTGAAGGCTTTTCAAACCAGAAACCAATAAGCAAATAACTGCAAAGCCCAACGCCTTCCCAGCCTGCGTATAGTAACAAAACATTATCAGCAAGGACAAGAATTAACATGGATCCAAGAAAAAGAGAAACAGACGCAAAAAACCGAGGGTAGCCAGGATCAATATGTCCGTGATGGTCTCTCATGTATCCTGTTGAAAATACAGCAATAAGAGTTCCTAAAAAAGTAACCATTACTATCATTGCTGAAGAAAGAGGATCTAACCTAAGGCTGAATTCTGCCTTTAATGATCCCACAGTCTTAATGTTTTCGCCGACAAGATTTGGGTCTCCAGTGCGGAACCATTCAAAATAGGAAACAGAAACAGAGGTGGGGTTGGATATATCGTTGGATTCAACTGCCTTAACCACATCGTTAAGAGCGGAAATAGATAAAACAAAAGAAATCAAGCCTGCAATAATGCAAGGTAAATGTGCCTGCGAACGAAGAAGGCTTGGGCCAATAATAAAAGTAATAAATCCCGCAATAATAGGAATTACAGGAATCATCCATAAATATGCCATAGCATCATACATGGCTTGAATCCTCTTCTTGGGCAGGCCTGTGACCAGCTACAGGTAGTGTAGGCATCGGTTGAACTTGATAAGAATCAACCAACAAAATCTCTTGGTCTTCATTTGGTTCAAGATCTTCTTCACGCAAATCCTGCCATTTGCTAACATCAAGGGAATTTTTAGCCCGGTAAAGAATAACAATTAAAGCAAGAGCGATAGCAGCTTCGCAAGCTGCGACCGAAAGTATAAAAAGAACAAAAGATTGCCCCTGGAGATTGCCTCTAAATCTAGAGAATGCCAAAAAATTAATTGCAACGCCTTGAAGCATCAATTCTGCGCTTAAAAACATTGTGATCATGTTTCTACGAGAAACAAAACCAATGAGTCCAATGCAAAACAATATTGCGCCCAAGATCAGATATATTTTTAAATCTAGCATTGTTATGAACTCACCTTCGTTGGCAATTGGCGAACAATAACAATGGCACCAATAGTAGCAACTAAAAGCAACAATCCAGCCAATTCAACCGCTATCAACTGATCGGAGAAAAGTAGTTTACCTAAGAATGTTGTATTATCAGCAGGCATTGCTGGCCTCCCCGATTGATCTTTTCGTATTTTGCCCAATGGTAAACTAGGATCAGCACCCGAATTACCAACCATAGCAATTGAGGGCCGTAATAAAGATCGATATTTTAAATATTCGTTTCCAATACTAACTAAAGAAGTAAGGGCAGCTTTGATTTCAACAATATCATCTGATTTGTTAACCATTAGTGTGCCATTTTTTTGGACATCAACTTCAATTCTTTCCACCCATATCCCGCTTCCACCTAAAGCATTTTTAAGTTTAGTAACCACATAATTGTCACCATTAATAACTTTGGCTTTTAATTCGGAAAGATTCGTAATACTAAGTGCTTGCTGTGTTTCGTTAACGATAAGTTCAATTTCATTACGATTACCAGAAAAGGACTGGGAAGAAAAAGCGGTAGTAAGAATTGAAATGAAGGAACCCATTAAAATAAAACCTGTAACTGAAGCAATAAAAGGTTCACGGCTTTCAGAATCTGCCAGATCCGCATTATGCTGATTAACAAGCATGAGAAGAAAAAGGAAAGTAACAATAATAGCACCAGCATAAACAATAATATTGGCAGCCATAACAAAAGGGGCTGCAAGAAGAAGAAAAATCCCACCCGTGCTGGTAATAGTCAATGCAAAGCAAATAGCGCCATGAGCAGGGTTTTCCGCAACTATCATAAGGCAAGAACCAACAACCGCAAAAAATGAAAAGACGCAAAACAGCACTAATTCCGGATTAAATGAATAAGTGGTAAAAATTTGAATAGCGGAAATAATTAAAGCAATACAACCAGCACCATAACCAATTAATCGACTTGATCCAGAAATTCTTTTTGGCAAGCAAAAATAAACCGCAAGCCACCCAAAGAGTAGCGAAAGGTTTGTCAGGGTCATCCAAGATTGGTCATTCATTAAAATACTTCCCAGCCAAGAAACAAAACAAGAAATAACTATTAGTATAAATTACTAAGTCTGCATTGAGGAAGATCCGGTTACCCCACGAGAGGCCGGTTCACTAGCAACACCCAACCTACCATGAGTTGTACGAACAGGATCAGTTCCCATAGCTACTGTTTTATCAAAAACACTCAATAGTTTTTCTTTATTGAAAATCATTTCTTCACGGCTATGGCCTGTGAGATCATAAAGAGTGGTAAGTTCAATAGCATCAACAGGGCAAGCCTGCTCACACATGCCACAGTAAATACAACGAAGTTCATCAATAACGAATACTTCAGGATATTTTTCGCGATCCGGCCAAGGGGATGGAGCAGCAACAATATCAATGCAATGTGCTGGGCAAGCAGTCGAGCACATATAGCAGGCAACACATTTAACACGGCCCTCATCATCCCGATTAAGGCGATGGACACCACGATAGTTAGCAGGTAAATTTGGTCTTTGTTCTGGGAACTGTTGAGTTACAACATCTTTAGAACTAAAAAGCGTATTACCCATATGGGTTAAAGTTGTAACCATACCAGAAAAAATAGCAGGTAAAAAAATCTGGTCCATCACTCCGAATTCAGGAGATTTAACCCAAGATATTTCTTCAGCCTTCATACCAACCCCTTTTAATCACAGTAAAAACTTATCTGCCTAAACTTTCAAATCGAATTTTCGAATCCTGATGAACAGAATACCCAGCACCATGGCCTAAGTATGGAACCTTGGTTTTGGTCGAAGCAGCAGATGGCTTGGAAATCCTTAAACCAATAAACCCGGACCCTAGCAAAATTGCTAAAGATACAGGACACATTAACCAGATTGATTCCTGACCAATCGGTTTAAAATGAACAATAAAAACTAACATAGTGAAACTAGCTAATGAAATAGGAAGCATTATCTTCCATGCAAGGTGCATAAGTTGATCGAAACGAAACCTAAGTATCGTCCACCTAATAAGCATGTAGAAAATGATAAAGCCAACGGTCTTACCAGCAGCAATTGCAAATTTAAGAGCAATTCCAAAAATAGAAAAATCATTAGGATCGGTAATAAAAGGTAGATGCCATCCACCAAAAAACACAGCCATCATAAGAAAGCTAGTTGTAATCATGTGGGTGTATTCACCAAATAGAAAAAGAGCAAATTTCATTGAACTGTATTCAGTGTGATAACCACCAACTAACTCTTGCTCAGATTCTGGTAAATCAAATGGAAGCCGATTACATTCAGCAAAAATTGAAGTTCCAAACAGAACCATTGCCAATGGTTGAAACAAAACATTCCACCCATGATCTACCTGGTGCTGAATTATTCGTTCAAGATTAAGTGAACCCGTTACAAGAACAACGCCTAGTACAGATAACCCGAGTGGAATTTCATAACTAATTAACTGGGCACTCGAACGCAATGAACCCAATAGGCTATATTTATTATTAGATGACCAACCACCAAGGATAACACCATAAACACCTAAACTACCAATTGCGAAAACCAAAAGAATCCCGATATCTACATGCGGAGCAAGCACAAATTGAATGTGCGAATTATAGTTTTTAACCTGATCTTCAAATGAAACAGATTTATTTTCAGCGGCATGGCTCTTATCAGCAATCATCACAGCATCATACTCAACTTGGGTGGATGGCCAGACCGCAAGTTTGTAAGTAGGAGAGTTTTGACGATAATCGACAAGAATGGGGGAAGGGCTCGTTGGACCAAAAGGAACCACCGCCAAAGCCATAAAAGCAGTAATAAGCGCGATTGCAGGAGCAATCATAAAAAAAAGCTTATCAACATATTTTGGGATCATCTCTTCTTTAAGAAGCAATTTTACGCCATCGCAAATAGGTTGCAGGATGCCATAAAATGCACGATTAGGGCCAACACGATCTTGTACCCAAGCGGATATTTTACGCTCAACCAAAATAAGATAGGCTACCCCGCCGTTCAAGCAACCAAGAACTGCAGAAATCAAAATAACAGTAATTAGAAGCGAAAATTCCAGACTCATTCCAGTCCTTTCAAAAACCATAAACCTAAATTAGACTATGTTTTCCAAATGTAAGCCATCTGATCCGAGTTTACCACCAGCCAATCTAGAAAAATAGGGAATTGATTTAGCAATTTCATCCCTAATGTTGGCAGCCTGCAGCAAACCTTTTCTTTCAAGCAAATCTAAATAAACCTGACCATCAGTTCGAACTTGTTTTAATGGAACGCAAGCCCAGTGCAATTCCTGAGCTAAACCTGCAAAGTTTACAAAAGTACCCTCTTTTTCTGAAAAAGCAGCAGAAGGTATAACATATTTTGAAACATCGGTTAAAGCACTAGGGAAAAGATCCTGCGTAATTAAAAGCTTAACCTTCTTAAATAAACCAAGGAGAGTATTATCAAACCATGAAACCTCTTCGCCTTGATACCCTGCAGCAATAAACAAAGCATCGGGTATGTTTTTACTTAAATAATCCGAAACTAGAATTACATCACCTTCAAAATGCTTGATAATTTGCTCGATACCCTTTTTGTTCGGGCACTTTTCATTGCGAATGGTAAATTTCACTTGCGGAACAACCGAACCTCTAGTTTTTGGATAATGATCATCTTCACCAAGCACTGGAACGGGCCCTAGCACCAACTTCGACTTCGGAGAAATCGACTTAATAAAAGTAGCCAGCAAAAAACCTTCCTCAACCGTGAGAAAAGGCGAAAGCATTACTGCAATTCCAGAAGGATTCTTTGAAGCCACAGCATTGAGCTCAGCACGTAATGCGGGCAATATATCTTTCCAAGAAGAAAGATCGGCACCAGAATCTGATTTCATGTGTGGTTTAGAAATACGATTAGAAGAATTAACATAATGATAACCAAGACGGCCATCATCGCACATGAAATACCCTTGAGCATTTGGGTTTTCACGAGGGCGAAGTCTGTAAACAACATTCTTATTCGTATCTAAGTGAATACTGCAACCAGTTGAACACCCAGCGCAAACGCTATCCTGAGTTTTCAAATTCCAAACGCGGTGAGTATAAAGAAAATCTTTGCTTGCCAAGGCACCTACCGGACAAAGATCAACGACATTAGAAGCAAGCTTATTATTCAAAGGCTCAGTAGGAAAAACATCAATCTCAGCGTGGCTTCCACGATTCACTACATGCAATTCCGCAGTACCTGATATTTCACGAGTAAATCGCACACAGCGAGAGCACATGATACAACGATCGGTGAAAAGGCTGACATTATTACCAAGATCAGGCTTATTAGGTGGCGTATTCTTTTCATCAACCATACGGCTTTCAGAGTTGCCATAATTATAGCTGTAATCTTGAAGCTTACATTCTCCAGCCTTATCGCAGACAGGACAATCCAAAGGGTGATTTAAAAGAATGGATTCAAGAGTTTGAGCTTGGGCTGATTTACTTTTAGCAGTAGCAGTCTGAATAACGGTGTTATCTTTGGCGGGAGTTTGGCAAGCAGGAATAACCCTCGGCTGCATAACAACCGTACCATCCGGTTTTTTCTCACCAACTTCGACAAGACACATTCTGCAACTAGCAACCACTGAAAGGGCAGGGTGGTAGCAATAATGAGGAATGGTAACACCGGCCAATTCAGCGGCTTGAACAAGATTTAATTTCTTGTCGCCGATGTCAACAGCTTTATCATTTATGTAAACAGTGGCCATCCAAAAGCTCCGATAATAAATAGGTCAATTAATGGTGAGACATTTGCAAATTCAAAGTTCTAACTTTCTTATCACCATTTTTAATATAAGACTCAAACTCATTACGATATTTTCGAATAGCATTCTTAACAGGCCAACCAGCGCCATCTGCCAACCCACAAATTGTAGTACCTGGCATGGTACCAATTTGATTTCCTACCTCTTCAAGAATATTAAGGTCTTCAATCCTACCATGGCCTTTGCGAATTCGATCGATGATTTTAAACATCCAAGCAGTGCCTTCCCTGCAAGGAGTGCACTGGCCGCAAGATTCATGAGCAAAGAATCTGCAAATATTGTAAAGAACATCAACAATACTTGTTTGATCATCAAAAACAGTAACAGCACCAGTACCAAGACCAAGACAACCAACTTTACCAGGCCCATTAAAATCCAGCTTAGTATCAAGTTCAGCTTCGGTCATAAAGCCCATGCTATTGCCACCAGGAATAACTCCCTTGGCTTTACGATTTTTCCAAACGCCTCCGCCATGCTCGGAAATCAACTCGCGAACAGAAATTCCCATCGGGAGTTCAACAAGCCCAGGGCGATTAACATGCCCGCTAACGCAATACAACTTTGGCCCATAACTTCCAGCATCTCTGGGATTTGCGGGATCAGGTGGAATACCAATGGATTTAAACCAGTCAGCACCTAAATCGACAATATTCTTAACACAAGAAACAGTTTCAATATTATTGACAATAGTTGGCTTACGAAAAGCCCCCTCAATAGCGGGGAAAGGTGGCTTAATCCGAGGCCAAGCTCTTTTGCCTTCCAAACTTTCGATCAGACCAGTTTCTTCGCCACAAATGTAAGCTGCTGCACCTTTATGCATAACAGCCTCAAGACTAAAAGAAGAACCTTGAATGTTTTTTCCAAGTAAACCTTTGTCATACGCCTGTTGGACGGCGCGTTCCATGGATCGATATGCGTCACCATATTCGTATCGCACATAGATAAAAGTTTTACTTGCTCCAACAGCGTAACTCGTAAGGATAATACCTTCGAGAACTTGGTGAGGATCTTTCTCCATTAAAACGCGATTGTTAAAAGTGCAAGGTTCACTCTCATCAGCATTAATGCAAAGATAAATTGGACCCGGATGATCTTTAGGAAGAAAAGTCCATTTGAGCCCTGTTGGGAAACCGGCACCACCTCTGCCTCGCAAACCCGAAGCTTTCACCAAATCAATGACTTGAGTAGGAGCCATATCCTTCAGGACTTTTTTTAATCCAAGATAACCACCATCCGCAATGTATGAATCAATATGGTCGCTATTATCTTTAGCAATTCTTTTCAAAAGTACTGGCTCGAATTTTGCCATACAAAAAACCCCTTTAGCTTAGAATAATATCAATCTAAAGCTTTTTTCGAATATCATCAATTAGTTTGTCGGCATCAGAAACATTATGACAATGTACATCGTTAATTAAAACACAAGGAGCGCCCTCGCAAGCTCCAATGCATTCCGCTTCTTCGAGTGTAAACATGCCATCTTTGGTTGTTTGCCCTGGTGCAACATCCAATTTAGTAATCAATTTATTGAGAAGATCATCAGCCCCGCGGAGATCACAAGCAAGGCTGCGACAGACCCAAAGCCTGCATTTACCCAAAGGGTTTAATTCAGTTTTAAAGAAACCATAAAAACTCATGGTGTCATGAATTTCTGCTGGGCTAAGTTCAAGTAGAGCAGCAATTTCAACAATTGCTTGCTGAGAAACGCAACGCTCTTGATCCTGAACAAGATGCAAAGCAGGAAGAGTTACAGCTTGCTTTGCAGGGTAAAGAAGTATCAAACTTTTTATTTTTTCAACAATTTCAGGCTTCAGTGAGCTCATCGGTCCAACTCCGCTGCAATGATATTGATACTGCCTAAAACTGCTGGAATATCACTAATTTGATGCCCAACAATCAAATGCGGAAACAAAGAAAAATGTAAAAACGAAGGCGGCCTCGTTCTTGCTCGATATGCGACCCCAGACCCATCAGATACTATATAAAAACCCAATTCACCATTCGGGGATTCAGTGGCAGCATAGATCTCCTCTTTAGGAGTTTCCCATTGGCGATTAGTCATATGAAGTTCGAAATGCTGAATTAAACCCTCAATACTTCGATAAACCGACATTTGGTTGGGAACCACGAATTTAGAATTAACATCAATGTTAATTGGGCCTGAAGGAATGTTCTCGATGGCTTGGGTTATGATTTTAATGCTCTGAACCATCTCTTCCATTCGGACGAGAAAGCGTGCATAACAATCACCCTCAGTAGAACAAACTACTTTAAAATCAAAATCTTTATAAGCAAGATAAGGCTGATCTTTTCGTAGATCGCGGGTTACACCACTAGCCCTGGCTACTGGGCCCGTAGCACTGCGATTAATAGCTTCTTCTTTAGTAAGAACACCAACACCTCTAGTTCGGTCAACAAAGATTCGATTTCTTTGGAGTAGCTTCGTTAAATCAGCATAGGCCGCGTAGAATAATTTAATAAAAGCCCTAACTTTTGTAATCCAAACATCATTAACATCACAAAGTAAACCACCAACTCTGGTATAACTAGGGTGAAACCTCTGACCACTAGCAACTTCAGAAATATCATTAATTTTTTCGCGTAAATTGAACGCATACAAAAATGCAGTGAAGGCACCAAGATCTAAAGCTGCTGCCCCACAGCAAACAAGATGATCATGAATACGCATTAATTCAGCAAAAATCGTGCGAATGTATTTGCAACGAGGAGTTAGATCTATGTCCAGTAATTTTTCTACCGCATGATGCCAAGATATTTCATTGGATACCGGAGAAATATAATTCATTCGATCAACTATGGTTACATATTGATTAAAATCAAGATGCTCACCCAGCTTTTCAAAACCACTATGCAAAAAACCTATGTCAGGAATTGCATGAACCACTACTTCGCCATCAAGAGTCAGAATCAAACGCAAAGTAGTATGGGTAGCAGGATGTTGCGGACCGAAATTGAGTGTCCAGAGAAACTCTCTTTCAGGCGAACTTGTATCCGGTATGGCATCAGCCAAATTTAAAGGCATTTAATCCTACTCCAATATCACGATTCAGAACGAATAACGGACTGAAAGTTATGCCTTTCACCCATCCCACGCAAAGGGTAATCTTTACGCAGAGGAAAAGCTACAAATTCATCAGGCAACAAAATCCTTCGAAGATCAGGATGCCCATCAAATTCAATCCCATACATATCGTAAACTTCACGCTCCATCCAATCTGCACCCTTCCACAAATCATACACCGACGAAAGCCTAGGATCAGGGTCATCAAGATGGGTCTTAACAATCAATCTTTCGCCATTTTCAACATTTAAAAGAGCGTACCACACCCCGTAACGATGAGTTGCACCTTGCAAATGCAGATAATCAGCTGCAGACAAATCAATGAGCATATCAAAACAAAATGTTGTTTTAAGGTAGCTTAAAATTTCAAAAAGATCAGAAGAGGGAACAACAACCCTGTCATTATCCCTGAAGGACGAAAATACTAGGTTCAGTTTTTCAAACTGAGCAGTCAATTTTTCTTTGATATCAGCAAAACTCAAAGTAAACCCCTTAAAATCAAACTAAATTGTTCTAGTGGAACTTCGGAAATTTGCAGGAGCTTGTACGCTTTGATCAGGTGATAAAAATTTACTAAGTGGCCTTGGCCCTTCGTAAACATTCCTCTTCCCAAACTCTGTCCCAAAAATAGTTCCAGTATTTGCGATTTTTTCCTGCAGATCGATAATTCCTTGCAACAACTGTTCAGGCCTTGGTGGGCAACCAGGCACGTAAATATCAACAGGAATAAAGCGATCGATCCCTTGCACCACTGCGTAGGTATCAAAAACCCCACCACTGGATGCACATGCGCCCATCGATATGCACCATTTTGGTTCTGGCATTTGTTGCCAAATTCGCTGCATAACAGGAACCATTTTCATTACAACCCTGCCAGCAACGATCATTAAATCGCATTGCCGAGGAGAAAAACGAAATGCTTCTGCACCAAATCGAGAGATATCATGTTTGCTGGCACCGGTTGCCATTAATTCAATACCGCAACATGCAGTAGCAAAAGGCATAGGAAACAAGCTGTATTTTCTGCACCAGCTAGCAAGATAATCTAATTTAGTAACAACAAAATTATCTTTCAAAAATTCTAGCGCCATTGAAAGACTCCTGCTTTCCAAGCATAAATATAGCCAATAAAAAGAACAAACACGAATAAAAGAACTTCAACAAAAGCAGGCCCAAGAAAAACTGGGGGCAAAGTAGCCATCCCTGGGGCATAAGCTGAAACTGCCCAAGGGTATAAAAATAAAAGCTCAACATCAAATACCAGAAAAAGAATGGCGATAAGATAAAATTTCACATCAAACTGTTTTTTTGCATCACCAAAAGGATCCATACCTGATTCATAAGGCATGTTTTTGACTGAAGTCTTTTTATTTGGGCTCAATATATGGGAAACGGTAAGTGCAGAAATTGCAAACCCGAATACAAATACTGCGTAAATAAAAATCGGATAATATGTGGAAAGATCAAAATCCATGACCTTGAAACCTTTTCTATAGTCTAAAAACACCATGCTCCATCATTAAAAATCATTATAGTTAACCATATGATTTAAACAAAGAAACATCGATAAAAATTGAACTAACTATTTAATAACAAATTACAAAGTAAAAATCATTCTATTTTTTATTTCCGCGGGGATGAAATTTGGAATGAATTAATTTAAGCCTATTTCTGTCAACATGTGTATAAAGTTGCGTTGTTCGAATATTCGAATGCCCCAACATATCTTGAACAGCCCGAAGGTCAGCCCCACCAGACAAAAGATGGGTAGCAAAACTATGCCTAAGGGTATGAGGGCTAATTTTCCCGTTTAACCCTGATTTTAAAGCATATTTTTTAACTTGCTTCCAAATAATGATCCGGTTTAGCGGTTTACCAGCTTTGCTAACAAAAACCATACTTGTGCTTGCTTGAATCTTCACAAGCAATGGCCTTAAATTTTGAAGATAGTCCTTAATTGCCAAAATCGCTTGTTTACCCAAGGGAACAATTCGTTGCTTTCTACCTTTTCCAGTACATGTAATAAAACTGGAATCCAGGTGAAGATCTTTAAGCTCCATATTCACGACTTCAGAAACCCTGCAACCGGTTGCATAAAGGCATTCCAAAATAGCACGATCTCTCAAAAAATAACGGTCTTCCAAACTCGGAACTTCTAATAATGTTGTTACAGACTCGGGGCTTAAAACAAATGGTATTCTTGTCCAAAGCGCAGGCGCTTCTAGCAATTCAACAGATTGATTTGTGCTTTTCTCTTCCATCCGAAGAAAACGAAAGAAGTTTTTTAATGAAATTAAATGCCTGGCTATACTTGAATGGGCTAACGCCTTTTCTTTCAGATATTCAACAAAATTTAAAAGATCATCCAAAGACGGATTCATGCACTTGGTTATTTTGCGCTCCAAGGACCACTCAAAGTATTTTTTTAGGTCTCGCAAATAACTGACATAAGTGTTTTTTGATACAGAACGCTCAGTTTTTAAAAAAGAACCAAATAAAGTTATTTGGGCGTTAAGATCAGCCATTGTTTCTTTAAAGCTAGCCATATGTATCTCATTGCTAATGTTAGACTTAAGAAGAATAGTTATTAAAAATTCACCTCCAACTTAAGTGCTAATGTAAACTTAAAGCAAAATAAGGCCCCAAGAACCTTAGAATCCAAATTGGTTTGGTTTTATCGCAGTAAACACCGTTAAAACTCGTACAACCCTAATCCATTTAAAACTATTTGCCTTTATGACAAGTATTTCAAAAAAGAAAACTATTGGTTTTTGGTTTAATAGAAGTTCAAAGACAAACGGAGCTTTTTATGAAATATTATGCGATCACGATAACCGGATGCTTACTTCTAACGGTTGGCTGTAATCAACAATCTCAACGCCCAAGTTCGGGAAGCTTCAAGCTATTCGGAACCTTGCGCAGCCCGAAGAACCTTAACGACAGCCCCCCAACCGCACTACCGATATCTACTCCAGCTCCAACAGGGATTGGCCCTGAGCCTTCGGATCCATTACCACAATACTACCCCAACCCTAGTGCGCCCATTCCTAACCCATCGCCAGCTTTAAATCCGGGGCTAAATGGAACCATATCGCAAAAAGTAAAAACACCTCCGTATTCTGGTTCGATTAAACTTCTTCCTCCAGAATCAGCAGCAGGGCATGCAACCTTAAAACCAACTGAAGAAAAGCCAACTGAATCAAAAGAGCCACCCATTTCAAAATCTGAAACAGAAACTAAAAACATAATCGGGAAAAACTTGCCTTTAGATATTCCTGGGTATGCATTAATGACCAACTCAGTTGCAATCGGATTATTACCTTACCCGGACGGCATAGATTGGCTAGTTAAAGAAAAATTTAAATCTGCATTATTCATCCATTCCTCAACACAAGAAACAAAAGCAATCACTTCTTTATTTGAAAAACGAGGAATGAAATTAAATTTATTACTACTGGAAGAATCAAATATAAGCGCAGAAAGATTTAATATTGAAATTTCAAAACTACAGAATTCCTCGCTACAACCGATCTATGTATTTGATCTCGATGGATCAATTGCGGCATCATTTTGGTATGTATATCTTCAAAAAACCACATTAAAATCTGAAGATGAAACCATGAACCAAATTATAAAATTAGGTATGAACCCAAACAAAACGGAACAAAGTAAGGGAATATTTAAAGCTGCTAAAAAACTGGTGTGGTAATAATGCTACAAAAATCAAATACACTCGTTCCGTCGATCTACCCCGGATCAGTCTACAAATTTGCTGATCTTGATAAGTACGAAGAAGCCATTCTAAATCCTAGCGAAGAATTTATTTACGCAAGAGATGGCCATCCAAATGCAGTGATAACAGCAAACGAAATTACGAAATTACACAATGCCGATTGGGGAATAGTTACAAGCAGCGGAATGGGTGCGATTTCTGCAGTTTTCATGGGATTACTATCATCAGGCACTAGAATCATTGCAGGAAAAAGGCTTTATGGACGCACTCTAAAAATTCTAGAAAAAGACTTCGCCCGTTTTGGTGTGCAATGCAACATCGTGGATGAATGCAACCTAAACGAACTTAAATCAGCATTATCAACGCCTGCATCAATTCTTTTCATTGAAACAATTACCAACCCAACTTTACGCGTTCCTAATCTTAAAGGAATAAGCTTACTTACAAAAAAAAACAAAACACATTTGGTTGTCGACAATACTTTTGCAACACCCTTACTATGCAAACCTTTAGATCATGGCGCAGATATCGTAATTGAAAGCCTAACAAAAATCATGTGTGGACATAGTGATGTAACCATGGGATATGTAGGCGGAAATCACGGCACACAAGAAAATATAACTAAAGCTGTTAAAGATCTAGGTTTCCACGCAAGCCCATTTGATTGTTGGCTCATATCACGAAGTTTAGAAACATTGCAATTAAGATTAAAACAAAGCTGCAAAAACGCTTTTGAATTAGCAAACTGGTTAAATACAAACCATAAAGAAATAAGAGTAGATTTTCCAGGCTTACAAAACCATGATGATTTTGAAGTCTCTTTAAAACAATTTGGCAGCTTTCCAGGACATTTAATTGCTGTTGAAATTCCAAAGGGCAGGGAGGGAGTGAACAAGTTTTTACAGACTGCAATCAATATTCCTTTTTGCCCTAGCCTTGGGCACTCATCAACAAGTGTAAGTCACTCTTGGAGTACATCACACAGGCAATTGACTTCGGCTCAAAAAATTGAACTCAGAATAACCGAAGGACTGCTTCGTGTATCGGTTGGTCATGAACCAATTGAGGAAATCATAAGCTCATTTGATAAAGGTTTGAGAGCTACACAACAATTTTAATCAGAGCCATTCTTCTTTTTATTGGATAAATAAATCTTTGTGATTTTATCCGTCAATTCTGGCAACTTATCCATCAGCCTTCTCAATTTTCTTGGCTTGCATGATTGCTGTGCATAAAGAGATAGCAAAGGCATGGCTATAGTTGAATCCACATAGGCAGTTACCGTATCAGGGAGCTGAGATTCATCCACTTTACCCCAAGTCATAGCTTCTTGAGGAGTTGCTCCACTTAACCCGCCAGTATCGGGTCTGGCATCTGTAAATTGAATAAAGTAATCATGTCCTTTTTCTTCAAGACCAAGGACTTCCTGAATTTGTGGTTCTGTTTGCAATATAAAATTCTTTGGGGACCCACCCCCGAAAATTAATACTCCGCTTTTCCCTGTAGTTTTGGCTTCATATACTATTGCAGCCGATTGGTTAACATCCAAAAGCGGATTAATGGCCAAACCATTCCCTTCAAGTTGTAAAGCAGCAAGATTCATTCCTATGGAGCTATCACCTGGAGAAGAAGTAAAAACTGGAACGCCAGCTCGGTATGCAGCAGCAAGAAAACTTTTTCCTACATTTTTTGTTTTTTCTTCGTGAGCAGAAAGATACTTCCCAGCAAGATTGTGAAATTCCGCAGTACCCATTGTTTTTTGAAAAGCTTCACCACGACTCAACTGACGAAAAAACAAATCCGTACCAAGTAAATTCTCATAATCGAAAACAATATCATAAATTCTTATAACTTGATGCGCTTTAAGTTGGTGATCATCCAAACCAGGACGGGACTGATGCAACTCCATTCCGAGAGCAAAATGGGTATCATGATAAATATTTGCACCCGTACTTACAATCCAATCAATAAAGCCAGCTTCAATCAGAGGAACAATACAAGACATTCCTAAGCCCGCCGGAGTAAGAGCACCGCTAAGCGCAACTCCAACAAAACAATCCGATGCAAGCATTTTGTCGGAATAGATTCGACAGGCTTCACGAAGTCTTCCGGCGTTATAAGAAAGAAAAATATCATCAATAAGTTTTTTACAAGAATAAGAATCAACCAAAGCTGGGGGTTCTATTTTCTTATTACTTATTTTTTTAATATACTCTTGGCACTTTGTTCTTTTAATAGTCATTCATTCACCTTTTAAAACAACGAACTTATACATTTAAATCGAAGTATTACTTTTTAAAATCCAATGAAAATGCTTCCGCACTTAATGGCTTATCAGTTGCAAACTTAACTAATTCATCCCAAGGCAAAGACTTCCCTGATGAAAAAATTTTGTTACGCATAAACTCACCGACCTTTAAATTTCCCTCATAAATAACTTCTGAGGGGGATTTCCCAGGATATAAATCTTTGGTGATGGCGTGATGTACTTGTGAAGCAAATAGTTCGCCAAGCATATAATTATGGTAATAGACAGGCGCACTCACAATGTGGATCTTACTAGCATAATCAGCAGAATTCCGATTTGCAGGCATGGAAATACCTTGGTATTTCTTTACCAAAGTCCACCATAACAAATTCAAATCTTGCTTAGGATCTTCATACATCCCTTTTTCAAAACGAAGCATCACTTGGCACCATCTTGAAAAAATCAACAATCGGTTTTTTAGATTTTTCGATGCAGCAGCATCAAACCCCTCTGAATCTTCAACTTTCAAACCCATTGCTTTTAAAAATGAAGACCTCTTTGTCAACCGTTCAAACATCATTGCTACACCTTCAGTTGTCAAAATATGACACTCGGACCTTAAAAGATAAGGCAAAGAAGCGGGAATATTATTATTGTTCGAACTATAAACTGCATGACCAAATTCATGCAAAAGAGTGGATGCCCAATAATCATCTGGTTTAACATTTGCAAGAACCCTTACATCCCCTGATCTATCAATGTCAGTACAGAAGGCATGCGGGCTTTTACCCTTTTTTTCATACAAATCGCTATTAGCAATAACACGATCAATAGGAAGCCCGATTCCTTTATAAAACTTCTGTGATAATCCAAGTAAATCAGCTTTTTTAAACGGACCATCCAAATCTAAACCAAAGATTGCAGGTGCTTCTTGAAAAAAGGGATCATGGTAATGCCATGCTTGCAATTGTTCTTTTTTGATTTTGTAATTTAATGCCAACTTGGAATCAATCTCATCTTTGATTTGCTGAAAAGGCTCACGGGTAAGATCATCAAGTTGATCAAAAATTTTGATTAAATCATTAGCATTTTGTTCGTTTAAAAAAAGCTGCATTTCGTGATAATTCGAAAATTTTAAATGCCGAGCTATTTGATTTCGAGTGGATACAAGTTCCTTCAAATCGTTCTCAAGGATATTACCAACCTTTTTTCCAGCTTCCCAAGCTTCTTGACGAAGAATGGAATCAAGAGAATTCTTCAATATGCCCCTAACATCATTTTCAGTGCTGTCTTTTCCTTGAATTACAGGCCTGAAAGAATTAAAAGATTGTTCAACCTTATTCGATAACGCCGAAGATTTTTTTAGCAAATCTAAGGGAACTTGTTTTTCAAGATAAATCAAAAACAATATATCAACGCTTCGGGAGAGGATTGGGTCAGTTATTTTCGCTTTATTATCTTTTAAAGATTTAATTTCTTGAAACAAGTTAGAACTAGATAAGGCCTCATCTATTTTATTTTGAGCCTTTTCTTTTTTATCAAAATCGGATGAACTGCCCGTGGTATTGGCATTCCACCAAGCAAGGTTTGCGGCGATTTCTAATGGGCGCATTGCAAGTTCGTGTTTATCAAGAAAACTTTTAGCAGCTTTATCCATATTTTGGTCACCAAAAACACTATTTTTCATTAAAAGCATAATCAAAAGAATTGAGGATAATTGTTTAAATCCCATGTTAACCCCTAATTAAATTTATTAATTGCTTTATTATTATTGTCTAAACATTAATATTCATAAAGCCTTATATTTTAATTTCTTTAACAAATTTAAATTCTGTAGATAAATCCTAAATCTGTCGAAAAGGCCAATTATGCTTGAATCAGAAAAATCAATTTTGCTCGTGGAAGATGACACATCAACACGGCTTATAATTCAAAAAAGCTTATCTAAATGGGGTTGCAAAATTTTATCTGTTGCTTCTGCTGAAGAAGCGATCCGTGTAGTAAATATGATTACACCAGATCTCGCATTAATTGATATTTCATTACCTGGAATTGACGGGATCACTCTTGCCAAGATGTTGCTCAAAAAAAACATTACTGCAGTTGTTTTAATGACTGCAGATAAAAACCAAGCAACAAATACTGAATTGAAAAACCACAAGGTAATTTGCAAGCCTTTTAACAATGAGGAATTAAAAGAAATAGTAATGCAAACTTCGTTTATATTTGATTAGATAAATTTAAGAATTAAATTTTTGTGAAAGGTATTGTTCGAAAAACAATTTATCAAGTTTTTGCCCTGTTACTTTTTCGCAAAGTTTTCCGGGAAGATATCTTTTACCTTGAACATGGATATTTTTTTTAAGCCACTGGCGTAATTCAAAAAGAATATCAGCATTAAGGGAATTTTCATTCCAAGATATCTCCTTTTTAGCTTTAGCAACAAATTGTGCAGCATAAAGGTTTCCCAAAAGATAAGTAGGAAAATACCCAAAAAGGCCAGCACTCCAATGGATGTCTTGCAAACATCCCATTGAATCGTTTTTCGGTTTCAAACCCAAATATGCTTCCATTTTAGCATTCCATGCTTCAGGAAGGTCTTTGATGGAAAGGCTTTGTGAAATTAAATCCTTTTCAAGTTCATAACGAAAGATGATGTGAAGATTGTAAGTGACTTCATCAGCATCCACCCTGATAAAACCTGGTTGAACTTGATTAATAGCTTTATGAAAATCATTTAAAGAAACATGGGCTAATTGTGTAGGGAAAAACTTAATAGCAAGCGGGTAAATAAAACGCCAGAATTCCAAAGATCTTCCAACTTGATTTTCAAGAAGGCGAGACTGTGACTCATGAATACCAAGAGAAACAGCCGTTCCAGTCGGTAATCCAAAATGATCCGGATCTAAACCTTGCTCATACAAACCATGTCCTGCCTCATGCAAAACACCAAATAGACCTGATGAAAAATCTGAAGGGTTAAATCGAGTGGTAATCCTACAATCGCCTGGCCCGATACCACAGCAAAAAGGATGCGCAGTTGTATCAAGCCTGCCTGCATTAAAATCAAACCCACAATAACCTGCAATGATTTCACTAAAAATCTTTTGTTTTTCTTCAGGGTAGTTTCCCAAAATCAAGCTGCGATTATTTTCTTTTGAGCAATTATTTAATACTTTTATAATCGAATCTTTTAACGGATAAAAAATTGAATCTAACTCGAGAGAAGTTGCGCCTGGTTCATAATCATCTAGCAAAGCATCATAACTTGCCTGACCATTCGCAAGGCATTTCGCTTCCTGCCTTTTAAGATTAATAATTTTCTCAAGCCAAGGCCCAAACAAGCTGAAATTGTTTTGAGACCTAGCTTCCTGCCAAGCCTGTTGAGAATATACAAATGTTGTTGATAGTTCTTGAACCAAAGAAACGGGGATTTTATTTGCGCGGGTAAATACGCGAAGCCATTCTCTTGCATTAACACTCATATCGGAATCTGCAGGCAAAGCAGCAGAATCCGAAGCAAGTTCCATCAGGGCATCGCCAAGCCAAGAATCAGTAACTAGTTCGTGGTGCAATTTTGAAAGGGCAGAATTCTGAAGGGCACGAAGGTCTGCCCCGCCGGGGGGCATATTCGTTCTTTCATCCCAACCTATTAATTCGGCACAAGATTCAATAACCCGAGCATTCTTAAAATGCGCTTTTAATTTCAGGTATTTTGATTCAAGATCCATCTGAAATCCCAGCGAATTAAGCCATGTTCATATTCATAAGAAATTCAGCATTTGTTTTGCATTTCTTAAGCCTGGACACCATCAACTCCATCGCATCAACTGGATGCATATCCGCTAGTACTCTGCGAAGAGCCCGAACTCTATCCAGTTCATCGGGATGCATAAGCAATTCTTCTTTTCGAGTACCAGAACGGTTAATATCAATCGCTGGCCATACTCGTTTGTCTACCAACTTTCGGTCGAGATGTACTTCCATGTTGCCAGTGCCTTTGAATTCTTCAAAGATAACTTCGTCCATCCTAGAACCGGTATCGATCAAAGCCGTTGCAAGAATTGTAAGGCTGCCACCATTTTCGATATTTCGCGCAGCACCAAAAAATCTTTTAGGCTTCTGCATTGCATTAGAATCAAGACCACCGCTGAGCAATTTACCGCCAGATGGCGCTTCGGAATTGTGAGCCCGTGCAAGCCTTGTGATTGAATCCAGAAGAATGATCACATCCCTGCCATCTTCTACCAATCTTTTTGCTTTTTCCATTGCGATTTCACTGACATGTACATGATCCGTAGAAGGTTCATCAAAAGTACTAGCTACAACTTCAGCGTTGGCACTAGCAACAGAACGAACCATTTCTGTAACTTCTTCAGGGCGTTCATCAATAAGCAAAACGATCAAATAAGCATCAGGGTGATTCTGTTTGATAGCTTGAGCAATCCGCATTAAAAGAACAGTTTTAC
>CAJCCR010000188.1 GCA_903960945.1 uncultured Planctomycetaceae bacterium | reverse complement strand
TTGATCAAAGCGTATATGCAAAACAGGGGATTTAGAATTTTGCAGGCAAACAACCTTGAACAAGCTCTTAATGTTTACAGTCGTGAATCTTTCAAGCACCTGATTATTGAATTAGATAGCTATCTTTCCATCAAAGAAACTTTTACAAAAATGATCACAGAATCAGAGTTACGCAGGCGGTTCCTTCATACTGTTTTCTTAGTGGGCAAAAAAAAACTGATGCATATTCCTGCCAGGAACGGAAACACCTTCATCGAAACTCCAATTGATTTTTCATTGGTCATGGAAAAAATAATGCTTCATGAAAGAACATGAATCAGGGGGTCGGAAGCGATCGTCCAAGGTGCGAAATTAAGAACTTCATATCTTCCCAAACTTCTTTTTTCTTTTCAGGGTTCCTAATTAAATATAACGGATGATAAGTACATAAAACTTGAATACCTTTCCAGTCGTAAAATTTGCCCCTTAATTTATTGGTTGGTATTTTAGTATCAAGTAGATTTTCTGCGGCACAAGACCCAAGACAACAAATCACTTTTGGTTTTACCAAGGCCAATTGTTTTTCAAGAAACCCACGACAGTTGGAAATTTCTGTTAGCAAAGGCAATCGTTTATCAGGCGGTTTACAACTTATAATATTAAGAAAATAAACCTCATCCCGCGATAAGCCACAAGCCTTAAGAATTTTGTCTAACAATAGGCCATCTTCCCCAACAAATGGGATTCCCTTTTCATCTTCAGTAATACCTGGGGCTTCCCCAACAAAACAAATATCGGGTTCAATTTTCCCAGTACCAAAGACAGTGTTTTTTCTTGTTTGGGCAAGTTGAGAGCATTTCACACAAGATGCTACTTCATCTTTAAGCTGCTGCAATAAAAGCATTTTCTTTTCCAGTGAATGCAGTGCTGGCATTACTGGGGCAGGGGAGGTAACAACAACATTCTGAGCGACTGCCATACTTGCCAAAGGTAACTGTTCAGGAATTAGGGGCGCACTAGTTAGCGAAGTAGAATTGTTTTCGAGCCATTCAATACCCGATACCTTGAGGCATTCCAGATGCATTCTTATTTGTTTATGTAACTCACTTAAAGAAATATTCTGCACGCATCAACTCCAAGACTTATCAACAGGTTTTTAATAGCCTATTAAGTAATAGTTCATTATTCATTTTATACTTTAGCAGCGGCTTGGTCCTGAATTTCTGGGAAAACATTATGCAAAAAGATGATATTTTCAATATCGGATTAATCCAGATGGCATGCCAGCAAGATTCTAATACGAATCTTGAAAAGGCCCTTGCGGGTATTGACGAAGCTGCATCCAAAGGTGCGCAGATTATTTGCCTGCAAGAACTTTTCCTCACACCTTATTTTTGCCAGGTACAAGATCCCGCATTATTCGAGCTAGCAGAACCTATTCCGGGGCCAACCACGGATGCTCTCGCGCTTTGTGCAAAGAAAAACCGTTGCGTTGTTATTGGTTCAGTTTTTGAAAAACGAGCCCCAGGCCTTTATCACAACACTGCGGTAGTTATTGGCCCAGATGGAAATATCATTGGTATTTATCGCAAAATGCATATTCCTGATGATCCGCTTTTTTACGAAAAATATTATTTCACCCCGGGAGATCTTGGCTTTAAGTCTTTTAAAACCCCGTTTGCCGAAGTAGGAGTTCTTGTTTGCTGGGACCAATGGTACCCTGAGGCTGCAAGGCTTACCGCTCTTGAAGGCGCAGAAATTATTTTTTATCCCACCGCTATTGGCTGGCATTCTCATGAGAAAGAAATCTACGGCAAAGCACAAGCAGAAGCTTGGCTAACAATGCACCGATCCCATTCGATCGCAAACGGGGTATATGTTGCAGCAGTAAATCGGGTCGGTTTAGAGAAAAACAGTTCTGGTGGAGGTTTAGAGTTTTGGGGAAATTCGCATGTATTAAACACTTATGGGGGCTATCTGCATCATTCAAACGAGCAGAAAGACGAAGTAATAGTTACAAGTTGTTCTAGGAAGATGATCGAAGAAACGCGCAGGAACTGGCCCTTTTTTCGGGATCGAAGGGTTGATTTTTATAAGGGGATATCAAACCGCTGGAATAGCAAAAATACGCTATGAGTTGGTTTTATCTTAGAAGTATTACTAATCAGTAAAAATTTTTGATATGGAAAAGTTGACGTCTAAATATAGCAGGGGTTTTGGGCGAAAACCCCTACCGATTCAGCATTGAACTCTAAATTTCGCAAAGAAAGCAACGGATCCTGGGCAAAAGACCTTCACCTAAGCCTTAGCAAATATCGATATTCACTGCTATATGTATCATTGCAAACGCCATGCCAACTAATTAGATAAATCAAATATGTTTATTTGAGGCTATATTTAAAGCAATATCGATTTTGTAGAGAGCAAAAAAACAAAACACCAGCCGGAAAACCCGACTGGTGTCGAAAAAACCGGCTGCTAAGTTGGTAGCTAGTTTCGATTTCCAAAATCCCCCTTGGAAGCCCTCCAGGCACTATGAATGTGGTTTGCTGGGTTTCCGCTTGCATCAGCTTGCATATTTAAAAACTCAATTAAGAAATCAGGGCCTTGAAGCCTGTAGGTGTAGGGGTCACCTGGTTTTGATTTATCCAAGGCATAGCTAAAATCAATTTTTGCAAAATCAGAACCAACAAGCCTGGCTGCTTCTTTTTCAGCGAAATCTTGGGGGAACCGATTAGAATAAGCACGGATCATTTCTTGAACGATTTTCTTCTGTTCGGGATTTAATGCGCCAGATTCCAACCCCTTCGAAAAAGTAGGAGCCACCGATTTTCCTTGTTCTATTTCTGCAAACAACTTATCAGTAAATGCAACTTTTTTTTGATCATCGGAAAGGGATGCAATCAATTTCTTTGCAAAATCTTCGGTTTCAGGAAGGGTGCGGAGTCCTTTTTTAGCACCATTTAATACCAAAGCTGGGTTAGCACCAAAAAAAGATGGAGTTGCGCTTACCACTTTATTGCCTTCGATCACAAAGTTTAAGGAAAGATGGTGGCCTTCAAAACGCCATCCCCATTTTTTCCCCGCACCAGGGGCTCCAAAAACAGAGACAAAGTACCAATCAGAGCTTCGAACATTAGTACCGTTTTTCTCGTTTTCCTTTAAAACTTGCTCAAGGCCCATAATGCCACGAACTCTGGAAAAACCTTCTTTGCTGGTACCAGCCTGAACCATACTAAGAGCAAGTTGCTTTTGCTCTCCAGACATTTCTTCCATACGCAAGCCTTTTCGCGTAGGATTTTTAGCTTTATCTTGCAGTGGAACAAAGTTCCAATTAGTTCTCTCCGAGTCCTCAAAAGTGAATAATGCCTTCTTTTTCTGTTCCGCAGAAAGGGTTGCAGAAAATTCATCAACAGCTTTAGCCATTGCACCCGCAGTTTGTAGATTAGTATCCGCATTGGATATATATGCCGCAATAAGCACTATCCCAGTACAAAAAACCAAACCTGTTTTAATCCATAACTTGTTATGCGACGAGGAAGCCATTTGTATTACTCCAGAAAAAAATCAGCTACAAAACGAAACAAAACCGATTTATGGAAACGAAATTTCTTTCACTTCGTAACGAAGCAAGCCTTTGGGAACCTTAAACGAAACCATGTCACCACACTTCTTACCCAATAAGGCCTGACCGCGTGGACTAGAAGACAATATTTTATTATTGTCATAATCTTCATCCCCGGGACCAACAAGCTCGTATGTTTCATGCTCACCAGAGTCTAAATCTTTGATAACAACTCGGGCGCCAAACACAACTTTATCCGAAGGCAGACTGCTCATGTCGACAATAAGTGCACGGGCTAGTTTATCTTTAAGTGCATCAACTCTAGCCTGTAACATACCCTGATCTTCTCGGGCAGCATGGTATTCCGCATTTTCGCTGAGATCTCCCAAGGCACGAGCATCAGCAATGCGCGTAGCAATTTCGATCATTTCCGAATTCTGCATTCGGTTTAATTGGACCAACAAATTTTCATAACCCTCTCGGGTCATCGGGACGCGTTCTATTGTCATTTCTTCACCACATACAAATAATTACCATTTGCGGAATAACACTCCGCATCATGGTTTAAACAAAAACTTCATTAACCAATTATATTAAATAGCAAAAACGAAGAAATTGCTACCTTTTATTTAAAACCCGACAATATTGTACATCTTGAAATAATTCTGTTCCATGAGGAAAGGACGCACTTCATAGTTATAAAGGCAAAAAACGGTAAAATATTGATAAAAATTGAGTATGCGGCATTGATTTTACAAAAAACCATGCGAAACTTGATTTGTAGTTTTATTTCTTAGGATTGAATTACGATGAAGAAAAAATCAAAAAAAGATGAAGCAAAAGTTTTAGGGTTTGTTGGATTGGGCCTAGATAACAAGGACGACCACCAGAGAATAACCAATTGCGAACATTTTTATTTGGTGGGGGGATCTGAAGAAACCCACGAAAGAATGCAAGATACTGCCATTCGTTTTTCTGAATCATTAGAAAAAAAAGGCAAAAGACTCGAAGACACCTGCCCCCAAGAAGCAATTGATTTACTACGCAAATCGATGCGAGACTAAGAAACCCTCTTTAGACTTATTTCCCTCAAAAAACGAGAATTTTTCATGCAAGTAATTAATATTGCAAGGCTTGTATTTTTTATAGCATTGCCAATCGGAATCGCATTGTTTCCAACTCACACCTTTTCTCAACAAGATGTCGCAACAAAACAAGGAAAAGAAATAAATTTCAAAGAAGAAATTTCTAATCTTTTGACAAAAAGAACCCTTCTAACAAAAGAACTGGAATCAATAAAAAAAAGCAAAGCATATGAAAACGATTTACCTGAAATAGAAATTTATATCAAAGCGATTGATTGGCTTGTTAGAACCAAAGATTTTGATCAAAAAGACACATTCAAAAAAGCGAATTTTATCGCAGACCAAGGAATCGCCCGGGCTTTAAAACTTCAAAACAATCAAAAACCTTGGTTATCTACTTTCAACACACCTCAAGCAAGGGCTTATCGCTCCGCCATTGATAATTCACTGCAAGCGTATGCAATCATTTATCCAAAAGATTTTGGTTCAATTAAAACAAAGAAATACCCTTTACACCTAGTACTACACGGAAAGAACGAAAAGTTAAATGAAGTGAATTTTCTCTATGAAAACAGAGGTGACAAACCGCTTTCAGTTGATCAGGATTTTATTCAGCTTTCGATATATGGAAGGGGAAATAATGCATACCGCTGGGCAGGGGAAACTGATCTCAATGAAGCCATACAAAACTTTACAGAACAAGAAAAACGCCTGGGACGGGATCACTTAATTGATAGTGCCCGTTTTGTTGTTCGAGGTTTTTCCATGGGGGGTGCTGGGACTTGGCACTTAGGCTTACATCAACCAGATCGATGGTGTGTGATGGGGCCGGGAGCCGGCTTTACAACCACTCATGGTTACGCTCCAAATTTGCCTGCAAAACTTCCCGATCAACAGGAAGCATGCTTGAGCATTTACGATGCATATCTTTATGCTGAAAATGCATTCAATATTCCGGTGGTTGCCTATTCAGGCGAGATCGACAAACAAAAACAAGCTGCAGACATCATGGAAAAACACATCAAAAGTTTTGGCTTGCCTATGGAGCACTTAATCGCTCCAAGGTTGGAACATAAATTTCCACCTGAATGGCAACAAAAAGCATTTGCTGCTTATGCGCCACACATTGCTAAGGGCAGGGCACCTTATCCAGAAAAAATCAAATTCGTAACCTACACCCTCAAATATGGAAAATGCGATTGGATTGAGATTTTAGGATTAAAAAAACACTACAATCGATCCAGAGTTGAAGGGTCATTTGACGGCCAAAGCTACCAGTTGCAAAGCGAAAACATTACAAAAGTTGCGATCAGTTTACCACCAGACAAAAGTAAATTCCCCCTCCCAAGCAAATCAATTGCTATAGTTTTTGATGGGCAAAAAATCTCCGCTACGCCAATATTAGTGGATGGTGCAATGAAAATAATTCTTGAAAAAGACGACAAAAACATCTGGTCTATGCCTGCCTCGAAACCACCCGCAATTAAAGGTAAAGTTCCAGGCCTTCAGGGACCGATCGACGATGCTTTTACCAAGGGGTTTTTGTGCGTGACCGGTGGTGGCACTCCATGGAATGAACTTGCGCACAAAGCATCACTTCAAGAACTTGAACGATTCAAAAAAGATTGGGAATTGTTTTTCAGAGCCGAACTTCCCGTTAAAAAAGATTCCATGGTAACCACCAATGATCTTGAATCAAAAAACATCATTCTTTTTGGAGATGGCGGCTCAAATTCATTAATTGCAAAGGTTCTGCCATTGGCACCAATCCAATGGAATAAATCTTCCATACTTTTAAAAAACAAAACCTTTAATAGTGCGGAACATATGCCTGCATTCATTTTCCCAAGCCCATTTTCAAGTAAAAATTATGTTGTCATCAACAGTGGACACACTTTTCGCACAGAAGATTTAAAAGGAACCAATGCGCTTTTATTTCCACGTTGGGGAGATTATGCGATTTTAAAAATCTCGGCTGCAATGCCCATGAAAACCGAATTGCAAGAATCAGGGATTTTTGATGAGTTTTGGAGTTTGACAGAACAACCAAAGTGACATGCTTAATGATCGTCATGTACAAACCGGGAAGCTGTATATTTGAAAAGACCGGATTAATCGATATTTTGAGACCACTTCAAATTTATTCTTTCACATGATTTTTCCCTCTTAATTCCTATTCCATTAGAATAAGAGGGAGTATTTGTGGTATTAATGCAGGCGATTTAAAATAGTAGGCAATTATAAGTGCTATATTTTAAAAATTATACGGGCTCCATTTAAAGGAAAACATCAATGGATATGGATAAACTTGTTTCGCTTTGCAAAAGAAGAGGCTTCCTTTTCCAGTCGAGTGAAATTTATGGCGGCCTTAATGGCTTTTGGGATTATGGCCCCTTAGGAGTCGAATTAAAACGAAACATTAAGGAAGCTTGGTGGCAAGATATGATTTCAGGCCACAATGAACTTCTTATCAACAACGGGGCCCCCTGCGAACACCAAATGGTGGGTATTGATTGCAGCATCATCATGCATCCTCAAGTTTGGAAATGTTCGGGCCATTACGATTTATTTCATGACTTCATGGTTGATTGCAAGGAATCAAAAAAACGGTACAGGCATGATCAGGTAAGGGGTCGATGGGCTCTTGCCAAAGAACAGCGGGTATTTATTGCAACTCAATCTGGTGGGGAAGAAGGGCTTCAAGAAACAGAACAAAAAGCCCTAAAGTTCTTTAATCTGCGCGCAAAATCATTAGAAGAAATATCTTGGGATGGCCCTTTGGTTTCACTGATTACTATTAGTGATTTCGACAAAGTTCTTGGGCCGGATGCAAAGGCAATCGGCACACTTACCCCACCACGCGAATTTAACCTGATGTTCAAGACCATTGTTGGGGCTATGGGAGGCGAAGAAAGCTCTGCATTTCTAAGGCCTGAAACTGCTCAGGGAATTTTCGTAAACTTTAAAAATGTAGTCGATTCAACCAGAGTAAAAATCCCATTTGGCATTGCCCAAATAGGTAAAAGCTTCCGAAACGAAATTACTCCTCGCAACTTCACATTTAGATCCCGTGAATTCGAGCAAATGGAAATCGAGTTTTTCTGTCACCCAAGCCAATCACCCGAATGGTACAAATATTGGCGCGACCGCAGATATAAATGGTATACCGATCTTGGCTTATCTTCTTCCAGATTACAATTACGCGACCACGACAAAGACGAATTAAGCCATTATTCCTGTGGCACCGCTGATATTGAATACGCATTCCCATTTTTACCTCCAGGCGAATTTGGCGAACTTGAAGGCATTGCCCATCGGGGCGATTTTGATCTTAAGAGCCATATGGAAGGCAAATTAGTTCGTTCTGGTGACGAACTAGTAGTCGAACTAGGTGAAGATGGAAAACCAAAACACCGTGGTTCTGGCAAAGATCTCCGATACTTTAATGACCAAACTCGTGAACGATTTATCCCTCATGTGATTGAACCTTCCGCTGGCGCAGACCGAGGCACTTTGGCTTTCCTTTGCGAAGCCTACTTCGAAGAGGAAATCGAAGGCGAAACCAGAGTTGTCTTGCGTTTAAACCCTAGAATCGCCCCTGTCAAAGCAGCTATTTTCCCGCTCGTCAACAAGGATGGTATGCCTGAAAAAGCGAAAGCTATCTATGGCGATCTTAAAAAAGAATTTGCTGTATATTTTGATGATGGCGGAGCCATTGGCAGAAGGTACCGTAGGCAGGACGAAATCGGCACCCCGATTTGCATCACCGTTGATGGCCAAACCAACCAAGACGATACGGTTACCTGGCGAGACCGGGATACTCTCCAACAGAAACGCGTTCCCATCCAAGGCCTGAAGGAAGAGTTGCGAAACTTATTAAAATCTTAGGTTTTAGGGCTTTTTGTGCATCCTTAAGGCATCCAGCGTCTGCTGGATGTCTGCAGGAACGGGGGCCTTTATTTCCAACAGTTGATTCGTTCGCGGATGCTTAAAACGCAATCGAAATGCATGCAACGCCTGGCGCCCAAGAAGTAAGGAATCTTCCTCATCTGGCAGATTCGGAAGGAAGCTTTTCAAGTGGATACTATCCCTGCCGCTGTAGATTTTATCCGCTAAAACTGGGTGCCCGATACTTCCCAAATGCACCCGAATCTGATGTGTCCGCCCGGTTCTGGGTTGCACTCGCACATAGGTATAACCTTTGAATCGTTCGATCACCTCATAATAACTGCACGCGTCTTTGGCGTCTTCATTTCCCAGGTCATTAGTTACAATCATTTTCACCCGATCGGTCGGGTGATGGGCAATTTTCGCCTCGATGTAATCGGTATCTCTTTCTATAACGCCCGAAGTGATTGCTATATATTCCTTAAAAACCTTCCTCTGCTCAAACAACATTGATAATTCACGATGCGTTTGCTCGTGCTTAGCAACAAGAATAACCCCACTAGTATCCCGATCAAGCCTATGAACAATCCCCGGCCTATAATCACCATTTATTGTACTTAATGTCTCAAAATGATATCGCAAAGCATTTACAAGAGTCCCACTCCAATGGCCTTTAGCTGGATGTACAACCATATTTGGGGGCTTATTGATTACTGCGAGGTATTCATCTTCGTAAACAACATCCAAGGGGATATTTTCGGCCTGAGGTGCTGAACGCGTCGCGACAGGAGGTATAATCTTGATGAAGTCGCCATGCTTGACTCGATAACTCGACTTGGCTATTTTCTGATTAACAGTAACCCCGCCGCCCTCTATCACCCGTTGAACAACAGCCCGGCTATAATCGGGGAATTGCATGACAAGAAATTGATCTAATCTAACATTTTCAAGCCTTATTTTGGCATGAACATCGATTTCGCGCGGGGCAGGAGGCTGAGCTTCAGCATCAGGGATTTCGATTTCTGCAAATTCAGTTTCATCTATATCAATATCATCAATTGGTTCAAATTCATCCATTATAATTAATCAAAATTCTTGTAGAAAGTCGCCAAATCAACCTGGCTATCCTGAAGATTTTTCAGGTATTTAACAGCAAGGGCACCCGCACCAGTTTTGTCGCCCAACAAACTAGCCTGAGTGTAATAATCTTTAGCTTTATCAAAGCGCCTTAGGGCCTCATGACCTTTTCCAGCATTAAGAAGAGACTGGGCCTTTAATTCAGGAATCAACAAGGGGTCCTTAACAACCTCTCCATATAGTTCGATGGCTTTTTCAATATTGTTCGTTGCTTCTTTTTTAGTCTCGAGGTTGGTGCTTGCAAAAAGAGTCATCCCCTGAGCAAGCAAAACTCTAGCAGCTTCAACTCGTGCGATTAAAGCTTGACTTGTACCTGAATTTTTTTGAGCAAACTCCTGAAGCCCTGCAGATTGCTGACTGAACCCCAGACCTGCCCAACGCTTCGATTCTTCTTCAAAAGCATTATTTGAAACCGTGCTGACGGTGAAATAAATTGCGCAAAGCAAGATGATAGAAATAGCAGCAACAATGATTTTCTTTCCATGGATTTCTGCAAAATCCGCAAAGGACATCCTCATGGAATGATGTTCAACTAACTGCTGATGGGGTTGCTCTTGTGTAGTCATTCCTTCTCCAAACAATTTGAACTGATTAAAGTTCTAATGCCTAATTACAATAAAGTTGTTATATGGAAAATATAAAGGGGATTTAATGAAGGGTCAATCGCAAGCAATGCAGAATAGGTTAATTCTTTTCAGGTAACTGAGCTTCATAGCCAATTTTTTTAACTGCTTTTGCAAGCGTGTCTGCTTCCATCATTGCCTTGGAACCGCCTACACCTGCCCGAACAAGGGCAACATACCAAAAGCGCAACCTATCCCTCTGAGGCAATTCAGCAGATTTCAAACCAAGGGTTTCAACATCATCGGGATTCCAACGGCTCTTTTTTAATTTTTCGGAAACTTGCCTAAAAGTTAATCCATTGGAAATTACTTGGCCACTTTCATCCGTAATACGGTATGCAACCAATAAATTCAGCAAACCTAAGAATCTCCCGAGGTGGAGAGATTTGGTTTTTACTGCCAACAAAAATTGATCAATAGAATCCATGAACTTTTCAATTCAGCAAAGTCACCTGTTACAAATCAACCGCCGACGATTCGGAATATAAAAGCAATTTGCAACTATTTAATAGTTTAGCATAAGACCACGATCATAAATATAGGGAATACTGGCAATTTAACCGCTTTGTACTAAATGTGCCGATTTTAACTGAATACCCCATGTTTTCATTCATTTTATCAGCAAAATAAAAACCTTATTTCTATGATTTGACAAAATATTTATTCAATTAAGCATAACTTTTGTCAGCTGAACAATTTTCTGAAGGTATGTTTTTTCCCCTGCTAAGCTTCTCAATTTACTTTTTAGCATTACCCTACAGGGAGAATTATTGATTACTACTTAGGAGGCCAGGATGGTCCAAGCTAAAAAACACAGTTCATCAAACCTTTATGAACTAGGGTCGAACTTCCCCAAACTCCCAGAAATTCGTAACCATGATAATTCAGAACGGAGCTTGTATCATCTATTTGACACATCAAAAGAAAGCATATTTGGCATTAATTTAGCTAAAAACTGCCCCTTTCAGCCTTCCCACCCGGGTTTAAATACTAACTTTCAAATGCTTGATTACAGTTTGCCTCGGGATGCAGAACAAAAAACGAGTTGGGAAATAAAATTCAGCAAAACAGTACCAGATGCCATTTTAATAGGCCAGAACTACGAACCCTTTAGTTCCTTTGATAAAACCCGAACTCTTGCAATTGCATTAGGGAAGTTCTTGGCAAATCAAGGATTCAAGATTTGGTATCAAACCCGAGCAACCCTGGATCTCGAACTCTTTGAAACTTTGCTTTATTTAGAAGAAAGTGTGCAACTCCTGTTACCTTTTCACACCTTAAACGATCGGATCGCAAAATTAATCGAGCCTTTTTGCCCTGCTCCAAACACTAGGCTGAAACAGGTAGAAACTCTTAAGAACTTGGGGATTCCCTTTGAAATATGCCTTGATTCGCTTATTCCTGGCATAAATGACTCCAAAGCCAACCTTTTCCCATTACTGGAAACTCTTGCAGAAAAGGGCATAAAAAGAACCACCGTTTCTTACATGCACCTTCCACTAGGATTTCGTTCTAACCTAAACAAACAAAAGCAGCAGATGTTTTCCATGTGGTCGGCTGGAGTTGACTTCGAATTTGCTGGCCTGGGTTTCCGAAAGTTACTCCATGCAAGCTACCGCAAGGCAAAATATGCTGAAATCATGGCATGGGGTAAGGAAGTGGGTATTAAAATCGCTGTCGATGGGATTGCAAACCCCGACTTGGCACGAAAATCTCAACCAGATTTTCAAAGTATTACATCAAATCTTAAAGAACGATATTTGGCACTTTCTACCAAGTAGCAAAAAGCTTCTAAAATTTTATCTTATTCAATCTCCAGTCTTGGTATAACTACTCAATTGAATTTGATGAATTAAAGTAATTTTAAAACGGCAATTGAAATGGCAAACGGCATCGAGAAGAGTAGTAACGAACAGGTATACCAACCCGCTAACACTCTTTATTCACGGACTTTCATTGCACTATTGATTGCCCAGTTTTTTGCTGCGTTCAATGACCAAGCAATTCATGCTTCCGCAATGTTTTTTGCAATCAACAAATCGATTTTGAATGAAGCCCAAGCTATATCCCTTATGCCCATTCTTTTTTATGCACCTTGGGCAATTTTTTGCACTTTGGCAGGATACCTTGCGGATCGTTACAGTAAGCAAAGTTCTTTAATATTTTGGAAAATAGCTGAACTACTAATCACCGCAATTGCATTACTTGGATTCTGGCTGGGTAA
>CAJCCR010000187.1 GCA_903960945.1 uncultured Planctomycetaceae bacterium | reverse complement strand
CCAGATAGTGCCATCTTTCTGATGAATTTCCAATGTGCTCAACGAAAAATCTCCAATAAGTAAAAGGCTCGATAAACAATTATGGATCGGGAATTTTTTCAAACAAGCATAAAGTGTTTATTACAGCTAATCCGAGACATTATTTGATTGAAAATCTAATATTAATTTCCAAGAAAAAACACAAAGCCAACAAAAAGCCTTGTTTTACAGCTACAAAATAAGCCATTTGAAAAATTTTCAAAACTTTGAAAGTAATTCAATCATGTATTGACAGTTATTACAAACAGGGTATCTCAGCCCTCACTTAAGTCGCTCGAACGGTTTGCAGCAAACGGGTTGGGGAACCCAAAGCTAAGAACCAAACGAGGCAGGTGAAAACCTGAAAAACGAAGGCTTAAGAATCTGGGCAAGGATTGCTCAGAGCATCGACCAAAAGCTTGCTTGATAATCCAGCAAAGCGAAATGGTCGGTGAAAAAGTTAAAGGGGTGCTTCGTGCAAACGAAACATTTTAAAATTGGGGGTTAATGGCAGACACACTGGACTAGTTCCGTCCAGATTCGCCGGGGATTAATGCGCTGAGGGGAAAAGATTGATCTGATGCAGGCGTGAAAGCGCCAACAGCCGGGGGGCTGGGCAACACCAATCTTTAAAAACAATTATAAAGTCTTAAGAGATCTTATAAATCACCTTATTCAAACCATTCTCCGCCGAGTTTTTTCACAAGAAAAGATGTCAAGCCACTTTCACTCGGATGCTACTGAATTAAGGGGATAAACATGGAAGAAATCAACAAAAACCTGACTTGCAACAACGAAGAAACCACAGCGACAGAAGTGGCTCCAGATAAGATGCAGGTTTGGCACGACTTCAGAAAAAACCCATGCGATGAAATGAGAAATCAACTCATTGAAAAATATCTCCACCTTGTTAAATACAATGCTGAAAGAATCTGGGCTCGTCTGCCAGATGGCGTAGAACTTGATGATCTTATTAGTGCAGGGGTTTTTGGTTTGATGGATGCCATCAGTGCCTTTGATACCGAACGAGGCGTAAAATTCGAAACCTATTGTGTACCCCGTATCCGTGGCGCAATGCTTGACGAACTTCGCTCGATGGACTGGGTTCCACGATTAGTTCGCAGCAAGGCTAGCAAAATGGAAGAAGCCAGGAAATCACTTGAAGCTTTGTTGGGCCGGGCACCATTGCCTGAAGAAATGGCTGAAAAAATGGGCGTTCCCATCGAAGAATTCCACAAGTTGCAAGGTGAATCCACTGCAGTTAGCCAGGTCAGCCTCAACAAAAAATGGTATGAAACCGACAGCTACAAAGATGTTCGTGAAATCGATATCGTTGAAGATAAACGAGCTGAAGACCCTACCAAGAAAATTCAAAACCGCGATTTGATGAAAATGGTTACCCGAGGCCTTAATCGTAATGAACGCCTCATTATCATTCTTTATTATTATGAAGACATGACCATGAAAGAAATTGGCGCAACGCT
>CAJCCR010000186.1 GCA_903960945.1 uncultured Planctomycetaceae bacterium | reverse complement strand
TGGCGAACGAACAGGATCATTAAGTACCCCAGGGGCAGATGGAACCGAATTAGGAGCAGGAATTGGCGCGCCCAAAAGAGGCTGTGGCGGCGGGGGCGGTACCGCTTGCTGTAATGGCGATGGCTGCTGAGAATAGACTGACGATACGCAGCAAACAGCGCTTATCAGCAACATTGCAATTACATTCAACAAATTCTTGAAGCTATCTTTCACTAAGAATCCTAACAAGATATTACAATGATTTCCCAAAATCTTAACCCAATCATTTTTCGAAATAACAAGTTTTAACTTACCTGCAATAGCATTTGCCAAATCCTATGTTTGGTATTTTCACAATTCATGTTAAATTACACAGAAGAAACAGTTTAAAAGGAACCGTCAGATGGAAATCGATGCTAAAGTCTGTTATTGCTTCCATGTAAGCAAAAGGAAAATTTTAAGCTTCATACGGCACGAAAAGCCCAAGGTCGCAAGTATGCTTTCTGAATGCGCAGGCGCTGGAAGTGGCTGCGGGTGGTGTGTTCCCTTCCTTAAGCAAATACATGCTCAATGCCTCGAAAGTGGCTCTGCAAATTTGGAAATATTGCATTCCGAAGATTATGCAAAAGGCAGGGAAGCCTATATTAAGTCCGGAAAAGGAAAGCCCCCTTCCACCCCAAATAATCCTGCGTGATCTAGGATTGTTCTTTGTTATTTTCTCACGTTTGGGTTACTATCAAATTAGTCCTCTTCCCACCTATAAACAGGAGCATTCCATGAGTGACCCGATTTTTTCAAATTCTAACTCCCCCGATTCAAACCCCCTTAACCGCAGAGACTTCATCAAAAGTGTATCTGCTATTGGAATTGCAACCGCTGCATCTGGCAATCAATTTGCCCAAGCCGCAGCGCCGGATACTTCCAAGGCTGATGAAACTGCAGTCAAGGGCTTATACGAATCCCTTACCGATGCGCAAAAAAAAGAAATCTGCTTCGATTGGGATCATAAAGACGCCGACAGAGGCTTGTTGCGAACCTTCGTCTCCAATAACTGGCAGATTACCAAGCCACACATTCGCAGCGAATATTATTCAAAAAAACAACAAGACATCATTCACGATATTTTCAAAGGCCTCGTCAACCCTGAGTGGTATTCCAAATTCCTTAAACAGCTTAAAGACGACACCAATGGTAAAGAATGGGGTGCTGACCAAAGCATCGCAATCTTCGGCAAACCTGGTTCGGGGAAATTCGAATTTGTCATGACCGGCAGGCATATGACTCTCCGAGCTGATGGCAACTCTGAAGACAGTGTTGCTTTTGGCGGCCCCATTTTTTACGGGCATGCCGCTGATACTTTTAACGAAGGGGCTGACCACAAAGGCAATATCTTCTGGCCTCAAGCCTTAAAGGCAAACAAGGTTTATCAACTTCTAAGCGAAGACCAAAGAAAAATCGCATTGGTTAAAAAAACTCCTCCTGAATCTGCAGTTGAATTCAAAGGCAAGGAAGGCAAGTTCTCCGGGATCGCAGTCAATAAGCTGGATTCCACCCAGAAAAAAGAACTTCAGGGTGTTCTCAGCGGATTGATCGAACCATTCAGAATGGATGATCAAAATGAAGCGATGGCCTGCTTGGAAAAACAAGGTGGTTTAGATAGCTGCAATTTAAGTTTTTATCAACAGGGCGATATCGGCAAAGATGGTGTTTGGGATAACTGGCGTTTGGAAGGCCCTTCTTTTGTCTGGTATTTTAGAGGCAGCCCCCATGTTCATGTTTGGGTTAATGTCGCGGATAACTCTGCTATTAAGCTTAACGCTAGGGGCTAAGTTTCAGCGTAACATCACTGGCACTTTCCCCGGTTTTAATTGCAATAATTCCGGGGGAATTGAAATGCCCGGTATAATCACCAAATGAACTCTGGCCAGATCCCTTAACATCAACGGGTAATCTGGCCATTTCCCTTCTACTGCCTGAAGTTTAACCATTTCATCATCCTGCAACATCTGAAGCAATTCGTTAACCACTACCCTTACATCTTCGGGCAAGTCTTCAAATTTACATGCACCGAATTCATAATTAAATGCAGGGTCGCTTCTTCTAATAATTTCTGTCACTCCTCGGGCAAACGCAGGCCACTTCTTTTCGATTTTTATTAATTCAAACGATTTATAAACCCCTGTTTGTTTCAGGCTTTTCAACCGCGCTGAAACCTCAGGCGGAAGGTCTTTAGACGATAGATATTTGACCCCCATTTTGTTTAATGGCAATGGTGGATTATCTTCAGCAAAATCCAGAATCATTTTTACAAACGCACCTTTTTTACCCTCCAATTTGCCAAGTTTTTCCAATTGTTCGCTACTAAGCTGTTGTTTGATTTGGGTAATAAACTTTTGCGTTTCCTCTGATAACAATCCAACTTTTTTCTTCTTGTCAAATGATTGCGCAACTCTTATCTGCTCTTCCTTTTTCATCTTCACTATTTGAATCGCACGCATCGGTTCATCCAACTTAAGCAATGCATCAGAATCAACCTTAGGCAGGCGCGATATCCATTGGCTTGTCAAAATCTTTTTAATCTCAGCAATGCGCTCATCAGGATAAGATGCTTTTGCTAGCCTATCTTTTTCCTTTAGATCCAAAGCTTCGTACCACTCCCCAAACTTCTGAAAAACTTCAAGTAGCCTCCCAGCCTCCTGAGAATCCAACTTACCCGCTGTTTTCTTTAGGGCAATCTGTTTCTCCTTTCCCAATGTCTGGAAAGAATCATAACTCTTGATCAGTTGAAAAATGGCGTTATCAAGGTCTTTAAGTGTCTTTTGTTTTTCCTGGGGCAAGGCTTGAAATGATCTGTAATTTTTCAACAATTGGTTGTGATGCTCGGGCGATGCCTTCAGTTTCTTAAGAAGGCTTTGGTATTTTTGTTCTTGCTCATCACGGGCATCGGCAAAAATCCCCGCGGGTTTCCCCAAGGTAATCAAAGAAGCCATCATCAGCAAAATTACAGACAGTTTCATGAAGTTCATTATTGTTCTCTTTCACAAGCCGGAGGGTTCCTGACCAAACAAATCCGGTGCGTCCAGTTTTTTCAGAAACTCTATGTTTTCGATTTGCTCGTATAGATTTTTATTTTCGTAGAGTCGCAGATTATTTACTAACTCTGTATCTACCCTGCTTGTGTCATTAAAAGATAATGAACCAAGTCCAAAGCCGCCTGCAAATAAAACTAACAATCCTGCAGCGATCAACAATCCTCTGTCCCCGTATGAATACTCTTTTATTGCGACAGTTGGACTACTCAACGCCTGCATTTTTTCCATGGTTTTTGCAGTAAACGCCATGGTTACATCGGGCTTAGGAAGATAATCAAGCATCTCCCAAGTTTTTTTCATGGCTTGAAAATTGGCACGTTCCTCAGGGCTTGAGGCTAACTTGGCTTCAAACTCCCGAGCTTCCTCTTCCGTCAACTCACCATCCAAGTAAGAAGAATATAGTTCTTCTTTTTCCAGCGAATCATCGGGGTTCTCTGGTTGCTTCATATCTTTAAAATCCTTAAAACTATAGTTCGCAATTCTCTGGCGCGGCGCCATCCATGTAAATGTATTTTTTTAATACCTCACGCAGATTAACCCTTGCTCTACTTAAAAGCGATTTCACCGCTTTTGGCGTTAGCCCCATAACCACTGCAATATCGGCATAATTCATGTCTTCGTATTTATTCAAAACAACTGCCATTCTTTGCCGCTCATTCAACCCATCTAACGCCTTTGTAATGACATCTGCAAGTTCAACATTATGAAGGTGAATCTCGGGTTGACTCTGCTTTTCAGGCAGGCGCTGATCAATCCCTACCTGCTGCTGCTGGCCTGATTCTGAAGTAAGATAAGAGACTTGAGGCCTCCGCCTTTTAGAACGGATGCTGTTCAATGCAAGATTATTGGCAATGGTAAAAAGCCAAGTACTAAATTTCGCTTTCGGGTGATAGTTCTTACGCGATTTGTAAACCCTAAGAAATGCTTCCTGCGCAAGATCCTCTGCTTCTTCTCTGCTTCCCACCATCGGCTTCATAATGACCACAAGCCTTTGTTGAAACAAAAGCACCAATTGTTCAAATGCACCTGCTTCATCAGCACGAACCCTCAGCATCAATCTGATGTCGGGGTCGCGTAAAGCATATTGGGCACTTGATTGGCCAATTGCAGTCAACATAATCTCCTAGATTAGTGCCTTGCATTAAAAACTTTAATATTTGAATTATTATAACACTCAACGAAGTGAACTTTAAAAGGTTATTTGCAGCTTTAATCAGTCTTTAATCTTTTGCTCGCTTGCTCTACGCAACTGGCCGCAGGCTGCATCGATATCGGCACCCTTACGTTTTCGAACTGTAACAGTTTGCCCAGACGCCTTTAAAATCCTAACAAACTCATGGACAGCTTCCTGTTCCGGCTTCAGAAAAGGCAATCCCTGAACGCGATTAAACGGAATCAGGTTCACATGTGCTTTTCTTTTCTTTAGCAATGATGCAAGTTCATGCGCATGATCATTCTGATCATTGATACCGCCTAACAATATGTATTCAAAAGTCACCTGCCTGCCTGTAACTTCTTGAAAATAATCCGCAGCATCAAGAACTTCATAAATACCAATCTTAGAATTAGTTGGCACAATCTTGGATCGAATCTCGTCGTTAGGTGCATGCAGAGAAACCGCAAGATGATACTGTTTTCCTGTATCGGCCAATTGTTTTATTTTTACAGGAAGCCCAACCGTGGAAATTGTGATATGCCTTGCGCTCAATCCAAGGCCCTTGGGGGAACATGCAGTTTCAAGGGCTTCGAGCAGGTTATCGAGGTTTGCCATCGGTTCGCCCATGCCCATGATGACAACATGGCTCAGCCTTTCACTTTCGGGCAATAAGTTTCGGGCAAGTATCATCTGCTCAAGGATTTCGTAAGCCTTCAAATTTCTTACTACGCCATCAATTCCACTGGCACAAAAAACACAACCCATGGCGCAACCCACTTGGGTGCTTACGCAAACGGTTCTCCGACTCTCCTCTTTCATCAACACACATTCAATCCGGTTACCATCCTGAAGCTTTAGTATTAGTTTTCGTGTATCATCCTCTGCGATTTTATGAATTTCAATTTCCTCAGAATACAATGCAAAAGCATTAGCGAGGTCATCTCTTAACGATTTAGGTAAGTCGCTCATGTCGGAAAAAGCCATACATCGTTTTAAGAGCAACCATTGCTGGATTTGCACCAAGCGGTGTGCAGGTTGTTGTTTTTCCATGATCCAAGCTTTAAGGCTTGGGGGCGATAGAGAAAGCAGCGCAGGCTTGACGGGTGTTGAAATCACATCAAGCGAAATATTGTTGGTAGACATGTTTCTATTCTAAGTAGACTGATCTAGCTTGCAATGAATCTCGTTAACCTCTTCCTAAATTTCTACTTTTTTATTTAAGAATATACTATTACAACCAACTTAAAGCCTTAAATGACATATACTTACGACAATAATGCATCCCCGTGCCCCACTTTTATTCTAAGTTTTCTATACTAACATTGGTGCAAAATATGCATCAATACTTCGAATCACCCTAATAAATTGGGGCCTTACCATGGCGGAACCCGAATACCGTCCCGGATTGGCTGATGTGCCAGTTGCGGAATCTGCAATCAGCTTTATTGATGGCAAAAGAGCTCGTCTTGAGTACCGGGGGATCGCTGTCGAGACCCTTGCCAAGGAAAGTTCCTTTGAAGAAACATCATGGCTCCTCCTTAAAGGTGAGCTACCTACCCAAAAGCAACTTGCTACCTTCGACAGCCAACTGCGGGTCCATCGCAGATTAAAATACAAAATTATCGATCTGCTTAAATGCCTTCCCGAATCTGGGCATCCCATGGATGCATTGCAAGCTGGGGTTGCAGCATGTGGCATGTTCTACCCTACGAAGGATCGGACTGATCCTGAAAAAAATTGGGAAGCTGTTGTCAGATTGATTGCAAAACTTCCAACGATTGTTGCGGCATTTCATAGGCTCAGGCGTGGTGATGAAGCAATTCCGCCCCGAGATGATTTAGGACATGCTGCAAATTTCTATTACATGCTTACCGAAGAAGAGCCTTCTCCTTCGATAACCAAAGTGATTGATGCCTGCCTGATTGTTCATGCAGAACATACGATGAATGCATCGACTTTTAGTAGTCGAGTTACGGGTTCAACCTTAGCAAACCCCTTCACTGTGGTAAATTCTGCGATAGGCACTCTTGCAGGGCCGCTTCACGGTGGCGCCAACGAAGAAGTGCTGGATATGCTTGAAGAAATAGGCACTGCACAAAAAGCTAAGGGTTGGCTTGAAGATGCGGTATTGCACAAAAAGAAAATCATGGGTTTTGGGCATCGTGTTTATAAAGTCAAAGATCCGAGGGCAACAGTGCTGCAGGAACTTGCAGAGCACATGTTTGCGGAAACCAGCAAGCCTGAAATCTACAACCTTGCGGTTGAAATCGAGAGGATTGCAACTGGTATTTTAGGGCCTAAAGGCATCTTCCCGAATGTGGATTTCTATTCAGGGATTGTTTACCAAAGCATGGGTATACCACGCGATTTGTTCACTCCAATTTTTGCAATTTCCCGGGTTGCTGGGTGGACTGCCCACTGGCTCGAACAATTGAAAAATAACCGCATCTTCCGCCCAGAACAAATCTTTGTAGGCAAGAATGATCAACCCTACACGCCTCTGGAAAAAAGGCCCTGATTAACACCCTTGTTTTAGTTCTCTTTCTGTTTTGGAGGCCTGATTTCTCATGCTTGATGCTGCTTTTATCCGTGCCAATCTTGAGGCGGTCAAATCCAATTGCAAAAACCGCAACCTTGTGGCGGATGTAGATAAAGTTATCGTTATCGATGACGAACGAAAAAAATTACTGTCCAACATTCAGGCCATCCAACAAAAACAAAATGAGTTGTCCAAACTCATCCCCAAAGAAAAAGACCCAACTATAAAACAACAACTTGTTGTCGAAGGTAAATCTCTTCGCGAACAAGCTAATGCAATGGAAGCGCAAGCAAAAGAAATCGAAAGTAATCTGAAATCCGTTCTGAATATCATCCCCAATATGACTCATCCAGATGCGCCGGTTGGATTGCTTGCTGAAGATAACAAAGAAATCAAACACTGGGGTCAGCCAAGAAAATTCGACTTCACGCCAAAGGATCATGTTGCGCTTTGTGATTCATTGCAACTTGCAGACTTCGAAGCAGGCGCTTCTGTAGCGGGCCAGAAATTTTACTACCTCAAAAACGAAGGTGCTTTGCTAGAACTTGCACTTGTTCAATACGCAATGAACACGCTGGTTCAAGAAGGCTTCATCCCCGTAATTACTCCAGATCTTGCTAGAGTTGAAGTACTTGAAGGAATCGGTTTTATTCCGCGTGATCCAGACCCCGAAAAACGCCAAGTTTACACCATCGCTGATACCGACCTTTGCCTTGTTGCCACCGCAGAAATCACCCTCGGTGGCATGCACCGCGATCAAGTTCTTGATGAAGCCAAGATGCCTTTGCGCTATGCTGGGCTCTCCCATTGTTTCCGAACCGAAGCAGGTGCTCCCGGAAAAGATACCAGAGGTTTATACAGGGTTCACCAATTCACCAAAGTCGAAATGTTTGCCTTCTGCACCCCCGAACAATCTGAAGCTATTCACCTCGACATTCTTCGTATCGAAGAAAAAATATTCCAAGGCCTCGGCCTTTGCTACAGGGTTATCGACACCTGCACGGGCGATTTGGGCGGCCCAGCATACCGAAAATACGATCTCGAAGCTTGGATGCCTGGCAGAGGTAAGGACGGGGATTATGGCGAAGTTACCAGCACTTCCAACTGCACTGATTACCAATCACGAAGATTGAATATTCGTAGCAAATCACAAGGTCAAAAAGGTACACGCTTCGCCTACACGCTCAACGGTACCGCTGTTGCAGTTACGAGGGCAATCGTTGCAATCTTAGAAAATAACCAGCAGGCGGATGGATCTGTTATCATTCCAGAAGTGTTACGGCCCATGATTGGCAAAGACCGGATTGTCCCCCGGTAAATTTGCTCTATTTTTCTTCTGGACTGGGGTTAGATGGAAAACAGCCTGCCTCCTTCCGAAAAAGTCAAAACTTTCCCTATCTCTCCTGGTGTTTACATCATGAAGGACGGCAAGGGCGTTGTTCTCTACATAGGCAAGGCTAAGAATCTCCGCAACAGGGCATCGCACTACTTCACCAAGGCGGCGGCGGAAGACCCCCGAACCCAAAACCTCGTGCCCTTGATTGAAGAAATCGAATTCCTACAAGCTGAAACCGAAGTGGATGCTCTTCTTCTTGAAGCTAGGCTAATCAAAGATATTCAGCCTAGGTTCAATGCTGCGTTAAAAGATGGAAGAACCTTTCCCTACTTACAAATAAGAGTTCGCGAAGAATTCCCACGGGTCGAATTTACACGCTCGCCTCGCAGGAAGGGAGTCAGGCTTTATGGCCCATTCACCAATTCCAAGGCGCTCAAACACGCTCTTCTAATACTGCAACGAGTATTTAAATTTCGAACTTGTAGCCTCGATATTAAATCCGATGAGAATCGATGGCGCTGGTTCCGCCCCTGCCTGCTTCACAGCATTAGGCAATGCACCGCCCCTTGCAATTTCAGAGTGACAAAAGAAGAGTATCGTGCCCAGATCAAATCATTGATTCATGTACTGGAAGGGCGAAAAAAGAAACTCATTAGAAAAATGCGGAAAGAAATGGAAGCAGCAAGTAAAGAACTTTTGTTTGAAAAAGCAGCACGTATCCGAGATGAAATCCTATCCCTGGAAAAGCTTGAAGATCGAGGCAATAATAAACGCGATGTACAGCCGGGGGCCTTTCCTATCGATCCAAAAAAAGGCCTCAATGGATTAAAAAAAATTCTTGGGCTCGCTACTACCCC
>CAJCCR010000185.1 GCA_903960945.1 uncultured Planctomycetaceae bacterium | reverse complement strand
CTGGCGATAAAGATGCAGGCAAAAAAGTTGGAGCTGCTGCTAACTGCAAAGCTTGCCACGATGTTCACAAGTAAGCTTTAGCCAAATATTGGCGTTCACAAAAAGCAGGTCCACAGGTTATGCTGGGGCCTGCTTTTATTTTTGAAGCACGATTGTTTGCTACGAGGAACCACCCCATGAAATTTACCACATTCTTTTCTATCGCAACCTTGGCCACCTTTTCCCTTGGAGCCTTTTTATTCGCCCAAGGCGTTGATATTAAAGAAATCATGACAAAAGCCAATAAAGCTGGCGGCCTCTTTCCCCAGATTCAAAAAGGCTTGAAAGCCCCTGCACCTAACTGGGCTAACCTTAAAAATGATTCAGATGAACTTGTTTCCCTTGCCACCATGCTAGGCAAAAGCAAGCCACCAAAGGGCGATGCTGCTTCCTGGGCGACCATGTCCAAAGGTTATTTAGATGAAGCTACTGCTTTAAAAACAGCCATCGCTGCTATGAACAAAGCTGGCGCAGATGCAGCCATTGGCAAGTTAGCCACTTCCTGCACCGGTTGCCATAAAGCGCATAAGAATTAGTTTAATTCTGGTTTTTTTTTCCTGTCTTACAGAGCCGGATGCGTGAGCGACGGAAAAATAGCATCTTCCAATGAGCGGCGGATGTTAATCCGCTGTTACTAAAACTATTACCTTGGGAATTCTTTTCTGGTTGGCAATCACCAGCGGATTAACATCCGCTGTTCAATGAGAATAAAAGCAACCGCCCCTTACTATTCCCGCTACTAAAGCAAATGGGAGTAAGGTTGAGGACCGCGTTCCACGGGTATTCTTTTTTGATTGATGCGAGTTAGAGTTGGAAGAGGGCGGTGCCCCAAGTAAGGCCTGCGCCAAAGCCGCTCATCATTACCTTATTCCCTTTTTCAAGTCGCTTCTCTGAAAATGCTTCGTCAAGTGCGATGGGAATTGATCCACCCGAAGTGTTGCCATACTTTTCAAGATTATTAAATACTTTGGTGCGGGTGATGTGAAGCACATCAATTGCTGCGTTGATGATACGGATGTTGGCTTGGTGTGGGATGTAAAGATCGACCTGTTCGGAGGAAAAATTGCTATGGGTAAGAACATCTTGGATGGTGTCGCAAAGGATAGCCACGGCCCAGCGAAAAACAGCTCTGCCATCCATGTGCATGTAGTGCAAACCTTGAGCGATGTTTTCTGGGGTGGGAACCATTCTGCTACCACAAGCAGGCCTGGAAAGTAGATCGCCACCGCCGCCATCAGCGCCCATACTAAAACTGATAATACCTTGATTGGGAGAGCCCTTGGTAAGAAGGACAGCGCCCGCTCCATCGCCAAAGAGTGGGAAAGTTTTGATATCTTTGGGGTTTAAAACTCTGGAATTACAATCTGCGCCAATGATGAGTGCGTTATCGCTGACGCCTGAAGCAACATAGGCTGCGCCTGTGATAAGGGCATACATGAAGCCTGCGCAGGCAGCTTCGATTTCGATTGCTCCGCAGTTTAAGCCAAGTCGGTCTTGGAGTAAGCAAGCGGTAGAGGGGAAAGACATATCGGGAGTGAATGTACCAAGAACAAGGAGGTCGACATCTTTGGGTTTGATGTTAGCTTTTTTGAGGCAGCGGTTTCCAGCTTCGAAGGCAAGGTCGCTGGTAGCTTGATAGGGCCAAGCGTGTCTGCGTTCTAAGATGCCAGTGCGTTTGACAATCCAATCCGCATCGCAACCAAATTGTTCTTCGAGAGCGGCGTTGGTAATAACTTGATCGGGGACATAGCTGCCTGTAGAAAGAATTTGCACGCCCATAAGGCTGCGACATCTGGGTCTTTGGCTAGGCGCTCGTTCTTCGCTCATTAAAAAAACCATGAAATAGGCCCGGTATTGCCACTAGGCAATGTGATGAACCCGAAGGCCTTAATCCTTGCAGTATACCTAAAAAGCAAAGCATTGGCCAATTATAATTATGAGCCAATGGAGCAGACTTGGAGATATAAGGCATAGGCGGCAACACAATGGCTGGTGTAATCGAGCCTTAGATCGCCATCTTGCGGGGAATTATGAAATCCGCCTAGAACTCTTGGCCTGAACCATTCTGCAAAATGAATGGCATTAGATTCCGTGTACTGGATAGTTTGGCTAAATTGTAATGCTTGGGCCAATCGTTGCATGTATTTGTCATGCCTGGCGCTATCTGCCGATAATTGTGCGGTTAGGCAGGCAACTGCAAAGGATTCTGCAAGGATGCAAGACATAACGCCTGGCATTAATTCAACACCTTGTGCAGAAAGCGTTTTCATGCCGCCATACCATGCTGGTTTGCGGGGATCAATCTGATCGTATTGCATCGCGGAAAGTCTGTCCGCAAGTTCGAAAGCGAGTTCTGCATAGGGTTTTTCGGAAGAGGTTTTGAAAGCTTCGTGCAATGCGAGAATGCGCCAAGGGTAAGGAGCAGTTTCTTTTTGGTTCTTCCAAGCATTCCATCGAGCGATGATGGCTTTTTTAGATACATCTGTTTTCCAAGGAGCAGGGCGAAGCTGATTACTTTTCAAGATTGCAGCGATGGCGACTGCAGATTCGCAGCCTTTCCCATCGAGTTCTTCGACTGCAGTTTCTTTATCGATGGTTGTGGTGTCTGCGAGTGTGGAACGGAGGAAGTTAGCGAGTTGTTCCCCTGCATCAAGGAGGTCAGCTTTTGGATTGCTAAGTTCGTGGATTGCCAAGAGTAAGAACCCTGCAGAAAGTTGCCTATCTAGGATTTGATGGGGTAAAACGGTGTATCGTGAGGCGGGGTTTTTCGGGTCGGTAATGGTATCTTCGAGTAGCAACAAGATAGCCTGGCTGGAGCGAACAGAAAAGCGTTCATCCTTATAAACACGGCCTGCACGGGCTAATGCTAGGGCGGCGCCTGCCTGATGAATAAAGCTTTCGTTTTCCATTTCAACTTTAAGAGAAGGCCGGATGCCATTGATGAATCTGCCTTTGACGGTGTTCATGCGGTAGAGCCATTCAGCGCCACTTTTTCCGGAGTGGAAGAATTGTTTTTGCAGGGGAGTGAACTTACTATCATCGAGGAGCTGGATTTTTTTATCTGGGTTATCACCTGATTTCACAGAAACCGGAATAATCGCTTGGCCCAGCGGGGTTGGAGTTTGAGCGACAGACATGTTGCTGGAAAAAAGGAAGAGAGAGATTAAAGCAGGAACCGAGCGCAAAGAAAACATATTTAGTCACTCCATGACAAACCGCAACCATTCAAGATAATCTTGAATTTTGGATACTATGTTTTACTTCCAAATGGGAAATTGAAACAAGAGGAGAAATAGCAAAAGCCCCTCGTAAATTACGAAGGGCTTTTACATAAGTCTATAAATCGCAGAAGGTTACTATGCAGAGATAGTTTTAACTTTAACACAGGTGTAGTGTTGGCGATGGCCTTTAAGCCTGCGGTAGTTCTTGCGTCTGCGGAATTTTTGGATACGAACTTTTTCGTCAGCTTCGCCCACAATTTCAACAGTAATTTTTGCGCCATTAACCAAAGGTTGGCCGATTTTAAGATCAGCACCGTTGGAAATAAGCAAAACACTGGTGATTTCAAGCATATTACCAATAGGTTCGAGGCGCAGATCGATGTTGACCACATCACCTTCGGATACCATGTATTGTCTAGAACCATCTTCAAAAACAGCGTACATCGTAAGCTCCATCAAAATGAAATTAGAAAGTTATATTATAAGAAAAAGAGCATGGTGACTACATAAGGCAAGGATAAATCAGCTTTTTTGATTCATTCCTAAGGTTAATATTAGTAAGTTCGTTGTTTTTCCCCTTAGAATCGTTAGTTTTGATCAAAATGTTCGGAACTCAGTTCTTATATATTAAGGAAAAAATGTTCGGCTATCATCAAAAATATTTGAAAATCGATGTGGAAACAGGGGCGTCTTTCGAGATCCCCATTCCGGTTGAAGTTTCACGCAAATTCATTGGCGGGGTTGGGTTGGGGGCATGGATTTTATTCCGTGAATCTAAAAAGGGTATGAATAGCCTGGCACCTGAGGCTCCTTTGATTTTTTGTTTCAGCCCTTTGGTGGGAACACCCCTAACAACTTCGGCGAAGTTTGCAGTGCTGGCGAAGTCGCCTTTGACCGACAGGATTAGTGATGCGTTATCTTCTTCTCATTTTGCAATAGAAGCAAAAAAGACCGGTTTTGATGCAATTGTTATTACTGGCAAAAGCGCGACCAAGCGTATTGTGATTATCGAAGAAGGCAAAGTAACTTTGCAAAATGCGGATGATTTGCAGGGATTAAGCGCGCTGGCGACCTCCGAAAAATTGCATAAAAGGTTGGCTGCCGGGTTTCAGATCGCAGCAATCGGCCTTGCTGGGGAAAACCAAGTGCTGTTTGCAAACTTAAGCCATGAGCGAAGGCATGCGGGCAGGGGTGGTTTGGGTGCAGTTTTGGGTTCGAAAAATATCAAGGCGATTGCGGTTAAGGGAAGCACAAGGATGCCTGTTGCATTTCCTGCAAAGTTAGTGGAAAAAGCGCGGGAGTTATCTGCAAAAAGCTTTGGCCCTGCCACCGCAAAATACCGGGAACTTGGCACGGTTTCAAACCTTTTGGTGTTTAACAGGCTCTCGGTTTTGCCCACGCGTAATTTCCAGGAAGGGCATTTTGCAGCCATTAAGATGCAAGATTTTCAAGAGGTGGATAAAGCTGCAAAAGTCACAAGGCATTCGTGCGCTGCTTGCACCATTGGTTGCGAACATATTTATGAAAGCAAGCTTGGAAAAGTTCGGATCGAATACGAAAGTATGTTTGCGTTGGGTTCGCTTTGTGGCATTGAAAGCGCAGAGGATATCGCAGAAGCTGTTGGGCTTTGTGATGAATTTGGGCTAGATACCATTTCCACAGGCGGGACGATCGCCTTTGCGATGGAATGCGTGGAGAAGGGATTGCTGCCAGAGCCTTGGTTGCAGTTTGGTTCGATAGAAGCAGTTAAAAAAGCGATAGGATTAATTGCGACAAGAGAAGGCCTAGGAAAGATTTTAAGCCTTGGAAGTAGGCAGGCTGCACTTTTGATTGGTCAGGGTTCGATTGCGTTTGCGCCTCAAGTAAAGGGGCTTGAAATTCCGGGTTATGAGCCTCGTGGCTTGCAAACGATGGCTTTGGGCCTTGCGGTAGCATCGCGTGGGGCGGATCATAATCGTTCGGGGGCTTATGAGGCTGATTTTTCGCCACCCTCGGGCGAATTGCTTGATAATATTGCAATTGCCCGGTCTGCGGTGGAGTCTGAGAACCGCAGTGCATTGATTGATTCTCTTATTCTTTGCAAGTTTTTGCGGGGCGTTTTTAGCAACCTTTTTGCAGAGAGTGCAGAGCTTTTATCTTTGGTGACGGGATGGGATATGGATGAAGCTGAATTAAGGCTAGCAGCAGAACGGGTTGTTGCGATTAAAAAGCTTTTTAACATTCGGGAAGGTTGGAGCATTGGCGAAGATACGCTTCCTGAGAGATTTTTTACGGAAGCATTGGAAACCCAATCGGGCGGACAAAATAGGCTTTCTAAATTAGCTCTTCAGCAAAGGATAGCAGCCTATTATGAGTCTAGGAATTGGGATGATGTTGGGGATATTGGTATCCAAGAATTAAGGCGTTTAGGGCTTGAAGAGTTCTGTAGTGACCAGTGATTTGCACGCTATAAAGGGATAACTTCTGATGCGATATGGTGGGATAATACTTTGTGGCGGAAAAAGCAGCAGAATGGGAACATCAAAGGCCCACTTGCAGTTTGGTACTGAAACCTTGTTGCAGAGGATTGTTCGGATCATGGGGGAGGTTCTCGATCCATTGGTAGTGGTGGCTGCAAATGGCCAGGAGCTGCCCATTTTAGATGTAAAGGTCATGATTTGCAGGGATAAGAATGAAGGGCAGGGCCCATTAGAGGGGCTTGCAGCTGGGCTGGAAGCATTAAAAGAGAGGTGCGATGCGGTTTTTCTTTCTTCTTGTGATGTGCCTTTTTTGAAAAAAGAATTTATTCTCGGGATGACCAAAGCTTTGGGTGAAAGCAGGATGTGCATTCCTAGAACCGAGGGTTATTTTCATCCGCTTGCCTCGGTTTATCGGGTGGATGTTTTGCCTGATGTGCAGCAATTATTAGGGGAAAAGAAGCTAAGGCCCTTTTTTTTGTTGGAGAAAGTGAAAGGGAAAATCATTGAAGAGGCTCAATTAAAGCAGTTTGATTCCGAACTTTTTTCGCTCAAGAATTTAAACACCCCGGAAGATTTTAAGCAAGCGTTAAGCGAATTTCAAAACGCATAATCCTAGTTGTAAGAAATTTTGAAGAATGGTTTCTTGAGGATGGGAATCTTTTGTGTGGCTTGGGGGTGTTATTTGAAGTATTTCCAGTGAATTTTTTAACCGCTCATGCAGAATTGTTGTTGGAACCGTGAAAATCACTTAATCATTGGCTTAAAAATTGCTGATAAACAAAAACATTGAAGTGTTGCATTGTTGTTGTTATTTAATTTAAATAGGTTGAAGGCTTAGGTATAGAATTAGATTTTTAGTTTGCTAAAATATTCCGAGAGCATTAAGTTTTGCAGAGTCGAGATTTGTTCATTACGAAATTTAAGCGATTTCTGAGAGGATAAGATGGCTCAGGTTTTTCCCCGTTACGCAAATGTTTTGACATGGGTTATAATATCCGGCGTGGTTTTGGGCGCTTCAACCTTGGGTATTGCCGCCATGGTTTTTGCTCGCACTCCATATGCCACCCATACACAAATAGCTTTGACACAACCCATTCAATTTAGCCATGCACATCATGTGAGTGGTTTGGGTATTGATTGCAGATATTGCCATACTTCTGTCGAAGATTCAGGTTATGCAAACATACCCCCAACCAAGACTTGCATGAATTGTCATTCGCAGATTTGGGTTGGTTCGAAGATGCTCGAACCAGTTAGAGAAAGTTATCGTACTGGCAAATCTTTAGAGTGGAACAAAATTCACCGTTTATCTGACTTTGTTTATTTCGACCATAGCATTCATGTGACCAAAGGAATTGGTTGCGTTTCGTGCCATGGGCGGGTTGATCAGATGCAGGCGGTGTATCAAAATGGCACGTTATTAATGGAATGGTGTCTGGAATGTCATCGTGCACCTGAGAGGCATCTTAGGCCGCGCGATCAAGTGTTTAACATGGGTTTCCAGCCTAAGGATTTGAATCAGGCAGATGGCTCGCCTCACACGCAAGCCACGCTTGGATCTGAACTTAGGAAGAAATATGATATCCGTAGTCTCATCGAGTGCTCAACATGTCATCGATGAACATGAAAGAAAAACCAGTCATGGACCTCGCGTCTGTCTTAAATAAGCTCGAGAGCTCAGAGGGTAAACAATACTGGCGTAGCTTGGATGAACTCGCTCAGGGCGAAGGCTTCCAAGAAATGATTCAGCGTGAGTTTCCCCGACAAGCTGCTGAATGGACCGATCCTGTAACCAGGCGTCGCTTCCTTACCCTTATGAGCGCATCACTTGCCCTTGCGGGTTTAAGTGGTTGCAGGCCACCAGGTGGAAAGATTGTTCCCAACATCAAAGATCCCGATGGTGTAATCCCCGGTAAATCGATGTTCTTTGCCACTGCTATGCCTTTGGCAGGCTACGGCACTGGGTTGCTTGCTGAAAGCAATCAGGGGCGTCCTACTAAAATCGAAGGTAATATTGATCACCCTTCAAGCTTAGGTGCAACCGATGTTTTTGCACAAGCATCCGTTCTTGGTCTTTATGACCCAGACCGCGAAGCTGGCCTTACCTACTTGGGTAAGCCCAAATCTTGGGATGATCTTGTTGCCAACCTTAAATCTGAACTTACGAAGTTGCCCAAGGGCAAGGGTTTTTATCTTTTGACAGAAACCATCACTTCGCCTTCGCTTGTTCATCAATTAGAAAATGAGCTTCTTAAGGATTACCCTGAAATTACTTGGGTTCAGCATGAGCCCGCAGCTTCAGATAATGGTATCACTGGCTTGGCGAAGGCCTTCGGGGCTCCTTTGCAGCATATTTATCAGGTTAAATCTGCAGATGTTATTTTGTCGTTTGATGCAGATCTTCTGGGTCGTGGCCCAGCGCATCTTCGATACACACGCGAGTTTTCCTCCCGTAGGGATTTGGAAAAGCTCGATAGTATGACCCGTCTTTATGTTGCGGAAAGCACTCTTACTAATACGGGTGTTAAAGCGGATCACAGGCTTGCTCTGCGTGCCATGGAAATCGAAAGGATGGCGTTCCTCGTTGCATTCCATCTTAAGATTGAAGGCGTTGCTAAGCCTAAGGGCCTTTCTGCAGAAGCTCATTTGTGGGCTGAAGTGGTTGCAGATGATCTCTCGACACGAGGCAAGGGTACAACCCTTGTGATTGTGGGCGATGAGCAACCTGAATCTGTTCATGTGATTGTTGCTGCGATCAACGATAAGCTTGGAAACATTGGTAAAACAGTTTCTTACATTGATCCAGTGCATGTAAGAGCGGGTGATAGATCAAAGTCCTTGCGTGGCTTGGTCGACGATATGAATTCTGGCAAGGTTAAGGCCTTGTTCATTTTGAATGCCAACCCTGTGTACAGTGCAGGAGCGGATCTTGGTTTTAAGGCCGCATTCGAAAAAGTTCCCCAGCGATATCGCATGGGCCTTTTCCATGATGAAACCTCGCGCCTTTGTCATTGGCATATCCCAGATTCTCACTTCCTTGAATCTTGGGGCGATGTGCGTGCATTTGATGGCACCGCTACAGTTATTCAGCCTTTGATTGCCCCGTTGTACTTCGGGCATAACTTCCAAGAGTTACTTGGTGGGCTTTCGTCCAAGCCTAATCGCGATGCCTCTGCGATTGTAAAAGAATTCTGGAAGAATTGGTACGAATCGCCTGCCCAGACCGCACTCAGAAGCACAGTTCCTTTTGAAAAGTTTTTCCGAAGGTCTCTTCATGATGGTTTGATCGAAGGCACTAGGGCCTTAACTAAAGTTGTTAAGCTACAAGTTGAAGCAGTTACTGCTGCTATTAAGAAGTTCGAGTCTTCTTCAGAGTGGAAAGAGGGTTCCAAGGATAATCTTGAAATCACTTTCAGGCCTGATGAATCTGTTTTCGATGGTCGCTTTGCCAACAACGGCTGGCTCCTCGAAATGCCTAAGTCTACCACCAAGATAACTTGGGATAATGCTGCGATCATGAGTTACAAGACAGCCCTCGATTTGGGTGTGTCTTTGAACACTGAAAAGCGCCCCGAGTTAGAAGATGGTGTTTATCGATCACCCGCAAGTTCCTATGGATACACAGGTGGCGAGCATGGTCGGGCTTATGTCGATACCATCAAGCTTAGTATTCAAGGTCGAGACTTGGTTCTTCCTGTCTGGGTTGTGCCCGGTCACCCTGATAATACGGTCAATGTTCAGTTAGGTTATGGTAGAGAGCGTGCTGGTAAAGTTGGTACCCGCGATGTTGGTGCCGATGTTTACAAGCTACGTACTTCTTCCGAACCTTGGAATGCACTTGGCTTAAAAGCTGTGACAACGGGTAAGCAGCATGTGCTGGCGTGTACTCAAAGTCATCATTACATGGAAGGCCGCCATTTGGTTCGATCTGGTACTGTTGCAGGCACCAAGGAAAATCCAAAATGGGTTGAAGCTATGGGTTCTGGTGGCGAAGAGCATGATGAACATGCAGGTCATGATCATAAGCCAGGCGAACACAAGCATGAAGAACACAAGCACGAAGAGCATGGCAAAACTCCGTTGAGTTTGCTGCCCGAGGTCGTCTCGGAAAAATATGCTTACAAACAACACAAATGGGGCATGATAATCAACTTGACCACTTGCACGGGTTGCACCGCTTGCGTAGTGGCTTGTCAAGCTGAAAACAATATCCCAGTGGTTGGCAAGATGGAAGTGACCCGAGGTCGTGAGATGCATTGGATTCGCATCGATCGCTATTTCGAAGGCAATCCGCTTAAAGCCAATTCACTAAAAGCGCATTATCAGCCAATTCCATGTCAGCAGTGCGAAAACGCACCTTGCGAACAGGTTTGCCCCGTGGCTGCGACTGTTCATAGCTATGATGGCCTAAACGATATGGTTTACAATCGTTGCGTTGGAACCCGCTATTGCTCGAACAACTGCCCCTATAAGGTGCGCAGATTTAACTTCTTGCAATACACCGATTACGCTTCTGTTTCCATGAAAATGGTAAACAACCCTGATGTTACGGTTCGAAGCCGTGGCGTGATGGAAAAATGTACCTACTGTGTACAGCGTATTCGTGCTGCGGAAATCGAAGCCGAAAAACGAGGTAAGCTTAAGGCTGAACGCGAAAATCGTGCTCTTGATCGTGCTAAGGATTGCCAGATTCAAGATGGCGAAATTGTTACTGCATGTCAGGCCGCGTGCCCTGCAGGAGCGATTGTCTTTGGTGATCTGGTTGACCCTAACAGCAAGATAGCAAAATTGCAAAAGAAGGTTGCCAATATGAATTACAGTATCTTGGAAGAGCTAAATACCAGACCGCGCACCACCTATTTGGCGGAAGTGCGTAATCCCAACCCTAAGTTGGAAACCACTGGAAAGGGACACGGATAAGCCATGGCAACTGACGTTTCTACAAAAGGGCCAGACCTTCGACCAGATCCACAACCTCCAATGGTTGGTGGCAATCATTCATTTGACTCCATGACCGAAAAGATCACCGGGGTCATCTTTGCAGCCACACCCAAAGGGTGGATTGTTGGTTTTGCAATCGCTTTCATGATTCTTCAGGTCCTTCTTGTTTCAGTCACTTATCTTATTTACGAAGGCATCGGCATCTGGGGTGTTAACATCCCTGTGGGCTGGGGCTTTGATATCGTTAACTTTGTTTGGTGGATTGGTATCGGCCATGCTGGAACCCTGATTTCTGCGATCTTGCTACTCTTTAATCAAACTTGGCGAACTTCAATTAATCGTTTTGCAGAAGCCATGACTCTTTTTGCTGTGGCTTGCGCAGGTCTTTACCCCTTGGCACACATGGGTAGGCCTTGGTTTGCGTATTGGTTGCTGCCATATCCGAATACGATGCAACTTTGGCCTCAGTTTCGCAGCCCTCTTGAATGGGATGTGTTTGCTGTTTCCACTTATTTTTCGGTCTCTCTTATGTATTGGTACATTGGTTTGATTCCCGACTTTGCATCGGTTAGAGATCGTGCGCCTAATCAGCTTCTTCGCATGATTTATAGTGTTTTATCTTTGGGATGGCGTGGTGGTTCGATGCACTGGCATCGTTATGAAACAGCCTATCTTATGCTTGCAGGCTTGAGCACCCCACTGGTGCTTTCCGTTCATACTATTATTAGCTTTGACTTCGCAGTGGCTAACTTGCCAGGCTGGCATGCCACTATTTTCCCTCCTTACTTCGTTGCGGGTGCGGTTTACTCCGGCTTTGCAATGGTTATCAACCTTGCTGT
>CAJCCR010000184.1 GCA_903960945.1 uncultured Planctomycetaceae bacterium | reverse complement strand
CGGAAGAAACTTATCCCCTTTTCAAGGAGACTCTTTATGTGTCAAGCAGTCGAGTTGGACCAATCAGTCCAGCAAAAATTCCATCGCACCCGCGAGGAACTTTCAAACGCATTAGTCGAAAGAGATCAAGAAGTTGATCTGCTTTTAACTTCTCTAATTTGCAGGGAAAACCCTCTTCTCATCGGGCCGCCAGGCACTGGCAAAAGCATGCTCGTTGATGCTCTTTTAAGCTGGATGCAAGGCAAGAAGTTTTCAATCTTGTTTAGTAAGTTCAGTATGCCCGAAGAAATCTTCGGCCCCGTTTCACTCAACGGATTGAAGAATGATAAATTCATTCGCATTATCGAAGGGAAACTTCCATGCGCAGATATCGCCTTTGGCGATGAGGTTTTCAATGCAAGTTCAGGGATCTTGAACACGCTTTTGAAAATTCTCAACGAACGAGTTTACGAACAAGGCGATGGCTCTAAAACCAAAATTCCTTTAAAGCTATTTGTTGGTGCAGCTAATCAATGGCCACATGAACAAGAAGGGGGTAAAGAGCTTACCGCACTGTTTGACCGATTCCTTATGCGTAAACGAGTCTTACCCATTGTGTCCAAAGCAGGAAGGGAAAGACTGTGGTGGAATCAACCCTGCGAAGTAAAGCTAACCTCCACGATTAGCCCTGAAGAAATCGATACTGCACAAAATGAAAGCGCTGCCATCACTTGGACTGCAGAAGCGAGAGAAGCTTTTCAATCCATCATCACGCAACTTGCAAAGGAAGGGATTTCGCCTGGGGATCGAAGGCAAGCCAAAAGCGTAAAGGCGGTTCAAGCTTACTGTTATTTGGAAGGTAAGAACCAAGTAGAGCTTGAACACCTACAGGTTCTAACCTCGATACTTTGGGAAGACCCTACAGAGCAACCCGAGAAAGTTCTGCAAATCGTTTTGAAGGTTGCAAATCCAACAGGCATGAAAGTGAATTCTCTTCTGATTGAGGCGGAGCAAATTTGTGAGAATGCAGATTTAAAACAGCTAGCTCAAGCTGCAGTTGCAGCTTCGAAGTTATCTGAAATCGAAAAAAAATTGCACGCTCTGGGAAATCACCCCAAGGCTGCGATAGCCCGAAAACATGTGCGTGAACAAATCAAAAAGATCAAGTTAGCCTCCATCGAGGCGCTTTAACCCAAGGAGATGAACCCATGAAAAGCGAATCTGATTTCTTACAGGATTTTGATGATGCAACTTCCATGCAAATGGAATCTGAAGCAATCAAACCTCAGTGTGCAATGGAAGTTGATGATTGGGGTTTTCGCAGAGGCACCCAGCTTTTGGAGGATAGCGAACGGCTTCGAGCGTTAAACATTCCAAAGGAAGCAGTGGTGGATTTTCATGCAGCAGCATTTGAGCCTGACCCTAGGTTGAATGCTTCTTGTGTGGATGATTCGCGCTTAAAGTTTTTGCAGCAACTCATGGAAACTAACGAATTCCAAGGTCTGCACGCTTCAACACAGATGCACTCTTGCGCCAGTGAGATTGCAGCAACAGCTT
>CAJCCR010000183.1 GCA_903960945.1 uncultured Planctomycetaceae bacterium | reverse complement strand
GAAACGATTCAACTTAGTTGCAATTTTATTTTTAATGGTTTCCCGTTTATCTGCTGCAGAACCTTTGGCCAGCCAAGAAGTTCGACACGAACCCGTTGCACCCAAGCCGGGTACTTCTGTGTTGGTAACTGCAGTTTTTAAGGCCGGCATTTCTAATGTAAAGATCAAGCTGCAGAGTGTTGCACCGGGTAAGTATGTTCGTAAGTCGGATCCCACTTATGAAAAAGATTGGGCCGAATTGCCTATGCATGATGATGGCAAAGATGGTGATGCCAATGCAGGTGATGGGATTTTTAGTATTCGTATCCCTGCTTCTTATCAGCAACACCGCTTGTTGATTCGGTATCGGATTATTGCAACTGATGAGAAAGGGCAGGGTTTTGTGTTGCCTGCTGCGGATGATTCATGCCCGAATTTTGCTTGGTGGTGTGATGCTGGCCCTGCAACTTGGATCGGTACTCGTCAGCCTGGAAAAACTCCACCCCTCACGTTCTCTTCCGAATTTCTAAACACCCTTCAATCGGTTCATCTTGTTGCAAGGGCGGATGATGTTGCTAGTAGCCAATGGGATGGGAACTCCCATAAACAAAAAAAACTGGGTACGCTTGTCTACCGGGGTATTGTTTACGATCATGTTCAATTCAGTAACCGGGGGCAGGGAAGTGCTCATATCTCAGGTAAAAACAAATGGGGCCTCAAGTTTAATACAGGCCATGATGTGCCTTTTGTTGATCATGATGGCAAACCTTTTCCCGCAGAGTGTGGCAGCATTAATCTCAACCCAGGTGGGTCAACTCCTTACCTGCCTATACTTCGGGGTGTTACTGGTTTAGATGAAGTTCTATCCATGCGTGCTTATCTTCTTGCGGGTGTGCCTAGTCCGGTATCAACTTGGATTCAATGGCGTGTGGTGCAAGGTGCTGAAGAGGTTTCCTTAAAGAATCAATATGAGGGAGATCTCTGGGGTGTTTATGTTGCAATGGGCGATATGAAACCAAAGATGCTCGCAGAACATAAACTCCCTGATGGCCTAACCGTTAGTATTCAAAGCGGCATCAAGCATACGCCTAAAGAGATGGCTGATTCGGGCAAGGTTTGGGAGAAATTCATCAATGAACTTCGATCCAACCCCAAGGAGGATTGGTGTAGGAAGAACTTGGATTTAAAAGCTTATTATAGTTTTCATGCAATGAACCGTTTGCTTGCGAATGTTGATTTACGGCCCGATGGTAATCATGGTTATTACCGCCATCCCGATGGGCATTGGTCGCCTATCCCTTGGGATAACGATATGATCTTTGTGCCACGCCATCACCAACCGGGGCATATTGATGCAATGGTTTGCCTTAATCATCCTAATATTGCGCTTGAATACCGTAATCGCGCCCGTGAGATTCTTGATCTTTTTGCAAGTGATGTATCCGAAAAAGGAGGCCAGGTCGGTCAAATGGCTTTTGATTTAAGCTCTGCTCTTACACCCAAGGGCTATGCGGTTGATTGGCCCAGGCTGGATGAAGCGGTGTGGAATCAGAATCCGAGATCAAATCAAAAAGATTCCTTTTTTGTGAACCCGGCTAATGCGGATCATTTTGGTGGCCCTTGGAAGCGAACCCTTGCGACAAATGACTTCGCAGGATTTCGAAAGTATATCATCGATTTTTGCACTGATTCACGGCCTAATAAAAAATATGCTCCCAATGATGGCGACCAACGCGGCTATGGCTGGGGCTATCTTGCACATGAAGCTAAGGATGATAAAATTCCAACAAAGCCCACTATTACTAAAGATTCAGCCATGCCCCAGCGCTTTACTGCATCGAAGTTCTTATCCCCTGTGAATCACCAGCAAGCTGCATTGGAATGGCGAGTAGGCAGGGTTGGCCAGAAGGGTTGGTACGAATTAGCTGACCATTGGCACATGGATGTTCAGGCTTCCAACGATGTTAGTATTCCCAAAGAGGTCTTAAATAAAAGTGGGGAATACCGGGTTCGAGCCCGCTGGCGTGATAGCACCGGCCGCTGCAGTCATTGGAGCGATCCCATTACTGTGGTCGTGCCTTGATTACTCTTTTTGCTTTTCTCTCCTACTTTATTCTTTTGTTAGTTACTATACATTTACTTTTTAAAGTAATTATTTGAGGATATTCATGCGTAAATACATAATCACCGGCGTGCAGGGTTGTGGCAAAGGCACTCAGGCGATCATGCTTGCCAAGGATTTTAACTTGGTTCATATTAGCGTGGGTGATATTTTTCGCTGGCATATTCAATCCCATACCAAGCTTGCTGCCCGTATCCAACGCTTTACTGTTGAAGGTAAACTTGTTCCTGATGAATTGGTGGAGGAAGTCGTCAAACAAAGGCTTGATCAACACGATTGGAATTATGGTTTTATTCTTGATGGGTTCCCCAGAAATGAAATCCAAGCATCCTTCTTCCTAGAAAGCTATGATATCGATGCCGTTATTCTGATTGATGTTCCTGATCAGGTAGTGCTTGATCGTATTATGAATCGCAGACTTTGTGCCAAATGTGGGCTCGATTATAATCTCATCTTCCATCGCCCAAAAGTTGAAGGCATTTGCGATGTATGTAAAGGAAATCTGGTAGCTCGTGCTGATGATAACCCAGAAGCTGTTCGTTCCAGACTTAAGGATTACCATCAAAAAACAGCACCAGTGCTTGAATTATTTAAGCAAAAAGAACTGATTATAAAAGTGGATGGCACCAAGGATAGCAACACTGTGCAAAATGAGATTCGAGCAAAGCTTTTACTGATAAAAATAGAGTGAATATTTTTATAAAAAATATTGACTATATTACTTTCACTATCTATTAATATATATTATCAAGAGCGATTTGGGCGATCTCTCTTAGATATATAAGGCATCGGGGTAACTCGATGCCTTGCTTTATTAATATACTTTTTGTCGCACCTATTTATTCTATTTGCATAAGATGGTTTTTTAGAAATCAACTTGCGCTTGAAGGCCCCACGCATTGGCTTGAGTTTTCACTGAAGGGGTGGTTTGGTCGCCATAGGTTTGTGGTGAATTCAAATAAATCGGAATGTAGTTGAAGGATAATTTGGTGTAGGGGTTCATGTACCAGTTAAAGCCGAAAGTTGGATCCATCAATGTTCCCCCTTTGACGCTACCTGAATCAAGCGTGATGTAATTAAGCCTTGCACAAAGTTCCCAAGCGCCACCAAAGGGGTGGCCTTTCCTTGAATTATTATTGGGAATTACGCGGTCAAAAAGAGCAAGATTTCGATCGTAAACTCTGTGTTCACCGGTTAGAAACCAAGTCATGAAGAAATAACCGCCAGAAAATATCGGGGTGCTTCCATTGTTCAATCTTACTGGAACGATGTCGCCCTCAGCTTGAAAAGAGAATGGCCCCCGGACTAATGCAGTTTCAATATGAAAATCTTGATAGTATGCAGTGCCTTTATTTATACCGCCTCTTGAAAGTTGTGATCCGGTGTTCACCATGGATTGGTTCTGTTTAAAACTTGAAGTGCCAAATTGACCTTGGATCAGACCGAGTTCTGGAGAATTACCTCCAAATCTTCCAAACTGTATATTTCCATTGGAAGGCCCTAAAATCGAATAGATCGCACCAAAATGCAATAAATCCTTACCTTCATTTTCGTAATACAGGCAATGGGTGCCACGTGCTGCAAACCCGTATCCTCCAACATCGGTAAGATCATTCCCATAAAAATCATTGAAACCCCGGAAGCCACTCACATACCAAGTTGTTTTTTTATCTTCCGACCAATCAAAGAAACCAACACCTGTTCTGCGAAAGGGATGGAACACAAACAAACTCGAACGATCAAGGAAAGGGTTGAATCGAAAACTGGTTAATTCTTCCAAGCTGAAAGGTTGCTTATAGTGACCAATACGCACATGGCCTAAATATGGAACTTCGAGTATATCCATGTAGACATCGGTTACAGTCGGTCTACCAAATCCGCCTAGATCAAATTGAAAGCGATAATCAACATTCTCAGCAACAGAACCAAATGCAGTTAATCTTGCCCTGCGGATGCCTGTACCATCAGGTTGATCACCCGAGGGGTTGTCAGTATTTTTTTGTGTATTGCGATTACTTTCGGTCTGTGAATAGAAAACGGAGTTTACCTGAAAAACGCCACCCATTTGTACATAAGGGTATTTGCCTTTTAAACCCATGATGGGTGGAAAAACCATGGGCTCT
>CAJCCR010000182.1 GCA_903960945.1 uncultured Planctomycetaceae bacterium | reverse complement strand
TTGTTGAGCGGGCAATTATCAAAGGATGATAAACTTGATGATAAAGAGCGAATCAAAATAATTTATCGCAGGGCCTTTTCCCGTGAACCTTTATCACTTGAAATCAACAGGGCGTTGGATTATCTAAACCAGCCCGAGTTAATAATGGCCGATCCAAAATCTAAGAAGCAACCCGATGCTATGCAGCTTCGAATCGAACGCCTTACAAGTTTCTGCCAGATTGTTTTTGCTTCAGCAGAATTTCGCTTTGTGAAATAGGGCAAACCTTCAGGGAATAGCAGTATGAATAATAATTTCTTTTCGAGAAGGCAGATGCTAAAAACAGTATCTGCAGGGTTTGGTTACACTGCACTCCAAGGGATCGCAGCACAAGCTGCAGCAAATGAAACAAAAGATAAAAATCCTTCGGGACCTCTTGCGCCCAAAAAACCACATTTCCCCGCAGGCGCCAAAAGAGTGATCTTCCTTTGTATGCGTGGTGGCCCTTCGCATATGGAGACATTCGATCCAAAACCAAAATTATCATCTGACAATGGCAAAGCATCCAAAAACCAAAACAGTAAACTTCTGGGCTCCCGCTGGAAGTTCAGCAAGCATGGCCAAAGCGGCATCGAGATTGTTGATCTTTTGCCCGAGACAAGCAAGCATGCAGATAAACTTTGTATTCTCAGAGGTATGCATACCGATAATGAAAATCATCCACAAGCCTTGGAGCAGATGCATACGGGAAGCTTTCAATTCATAAGGCCTTCGCTTGGTTCATGGACGCTTTACGGCTTGGGTACTGAAAACCAGAACCTTCCCGGTTTCATCTCCATCAACCCACTTACCTCCCTTGGTGGATTGCGTTATTACTCCAGCGCCTTCCTTCCTGCTGCAAACTCTGCAACATTGCTTGGCGATGCCAACCGCCCCATCCGTAATCCCGTAATAGGAAATGTATCCAACAACAGGCTTGCCCCAACTGGCCAGAGGCAGCAGTTGGATCTTTTGCAGGAAATGAATCGTGACCTGTTGGGCAGGGATCAAGATTCACGGATTGAAGGTTTGATCCAATCCTATGAACTTGCATTTCGTATGCAGGATGCACTTCCCAAGGTAATGGATGTTGCAAGCGAAAGTAAATCAACCTTGGCAAGGTATAATGCGGATGAGACTTTCGGCAGGCAATGCCTTCTTGCAAGGCGTTTTGCAGAGGCTGGAGTTCGCTTCATTGAAATCACCCATACCGATTGGGATCATCATGGATTCCTTACTGGTGGCATGACCAAAAATTGTGCAGCAATTGATAAGCCCATCGCAGGTTTGCTTGAAGACCTAGATAATCGTGGCATGTTGGAGGATACTCTCGTGATCTGGGGCGGTGAGTTTGGTAGAACACCTGATGATCCGACCACCGATGGGCGGGGGCACAACAACAAAGGGTTTTCCATGTGGCTTGCAGGGGGTGGTGTAAAATCAGGAATGGCATACGGGGCCACCGATGAGCATGGCTATGAAGCTGTTGAGGGAAGGGTTCATACGCATGATTTGCATGCGACAATACTGCATCTACTCGGATTAGATCACGAAAAACTAACTTACAAACATGGGGGACGCGATTTTCGCCTCACCGATGTGCATGGCAAAGTAGTGAAGGCTATTCTCGCCTAACCGTTCAATGCACTGAAATAGCGCTCATGCTTATTCGATCACCAAGCTGCCATTCATCACCATCCAATGCCCAGGGAAGGTGCAGATAATAGGGTAATTACCCTTCTTTTCAGGCGCTTTAAAATAAATCGTGAACTTGTCTGAAGGCATCACCACATCCGTATGAACGATCACATCGGTACTATCAGGAACATAATGGCGCACGATCGCCAAGGGGTCGCTGATCAATTGGTTTGCAAGCATCCCCACTGCGGGAAGGGTTCCCGGTTTGATGATTGCTAGGTTATGGGGCACTACATCCGGATTTTGAAAAGTGAGTGCAAGCAATTCACCAGGCTTTGCCTTGATCAAGTTTGGAGCGAACGAAAGATTCGGCCCCGCTTCTACAGTGATAGGCCGGGTTCCCCCAATAGGGTACTTCCACTTATTAGGGTTGGTTTTCACCGCAACCGCAAGGTCTGCATGAATGGGATGCGGGCGGATGACTTTCTGCGTTGGTTGGTACCCGGGGAAGGATGTGAAATCCTTATCGAGTTCATGCACGGTTGCAAACAGATGAACCGGTGCACCTGGCCCAACTTTTAAATGCAACAAAAGCTGATTAACAGGCTGCAATTGCGGGATTTCGATAAAGATCTCTCTGCCATTCCCAAGCACATGTACATTGGGCGTATCCAGAACATCATGCCCTCGAAGCCCAAAATGCGAAGGAGAATATTCAGCAGATCCATAGGTAGGCGAGTAACGATAGTTCCATGCCAATGCCAGCCTACTGGTGGTTTTGGAAATAATCTCACGATCAACCTGCGAGCTAAAGCGAAGAAATATACCGTTGGCGTGGGAATGAATCGCTGTAGGAAGTTGCACCGGAGCGCCTGTGTAGCGAACGCGCTGGAAACACCCTTCGTTCTTTGCATAAGTGCCCCAGCCCTGCATCCCTGCAACATAAAGCTGGCCATCGATAGGGTGAAATTTACCTCGGTGTGCACCAGAGTTGAATTCTCCGGGAAGAGGTACCACAGCACCTTGTGGTTTACCATTCACTTCATCACGAAGGAGCAGCATGTGCGAGCATGCACCAAAGGAAAAGTGAACCATGAGGTTTTTAAGTGGGCCCCATTTATCGGAATCAACAGCGATCTGCCCACCAGAAGAATTATCGATTCCCCGGGGAAGGTAAATAAGTGGAAGGTCTGGGGGCATTTTATTACGAGGGCCACCCGCACCATAGAACCCATCTTTGCGGATTTCGCAAATCATGGAACTTGGAGTCCAATCACCTTCGGAACAGGGAACAGTGAGTTTGCCATCGGGGGTGAGGCCGATCCCATCGGGGTTACGAAAACCGGTTGCGATGATCTCTGCAGTCTTGCCATCGGGGGAAACACGCACTGCACCTTGGTTGCTGGATGCAAAGCAGAAACTACCATTCTTTTCACGCACCAAACCACAAATGAAATCATGCCCCGAGGGCGAAGTTTTATAAGCGTTGGAAAAACATTCGTGAAAATCATATTCACCATCGTTGTTAAGGTCGTACAGTTTGGTGATCTGATCACGCCCAAGAACATAGGGAATATCATCACGAACAATCATCCCCAGGGCATGATGCAAACCTGAAGCAACCCTGCGCCAAGTTACGATGCTTGATAATTTATCAAGCCCTTCAACCCGCCAAACATCACCCTGCATAGTGCAAACAAGGCCTGTGCCATCAGAAAGAAAAGCGAGATCACCCGGAAAGAAAGGCAGCCTGGAAGGATTTTCAAACGGGGTCTCAATCGTATCGATGGCATAGGGGGTGCCGGTGCCGAGAGTAATTTTTCCTTGAATTTTTTGGGGGAAGCGAGTGGGTCCACCCTTTAACAATGGCTCAAGAGGATGCCCTTTTCTTGGTGCTACTTCTCTAAAAAACTTACCATCCTTCACCCAGGGCGAATCAAGATATTCAACTCCATCGATGGTGTAGGAAAAGACTACGCGGTTGCCATGCAGGTGAAAGCCGTGGTAGGAAAAAGTTTTTCCGGGCTTATTGGGCAAAGGCGGAGGCAGCATGGTACCAGCGGGTTTGATGCCATCCATAAACCCATGGCGAATGTTCGAAAAAGAAAGAAAGCCACCCTGCCAAAGCGATTCATAGTTAAGGTTTTCAGGGTTGAAGCAAGTAGCAAGTTCACCTTGTTCACCCAAGAGAACAGCGATGCCTCGTGGGACCATAACCCCAGGAGCACGGAATATGCCGCTCATAACTCTTCCAAGATCAGCCTTGTTCCAGTTGCTGCTTTTCCAAGTTTCTTCGTTTTGGTTACCCCAATGGCCATGTTTACCACTATCAAGCCCAGGGAATGCTTCAACCAAAAGTGGGCGATCCGTCTTTGCTGCAAAATAATTAGCCTGCTTGACATAAAAATCGTAAAGCCTTTCGCGGTTGACAAACGCCTCCCACAAAGGCGAAGCAGCTTTATCGATGGGCTCGCGGGTATATTCAAAAGTGGCGGCCTTCATTGCTGCCATCTGCATTTGGGGCATCAGGCCAACGGCTTTAGGATCCTTGCCCAGATCAAGCAGAAATTTAACCAGGTCGCGCCTTTCATCGGCTGTCATCGCCTCTGCAATACCCGCAGGCATAAGGCTTCCAACCTCCTTGATTTCTTCAATCTCATCACGCTTTATTTTAATTTCCTTAGCAGTGGAAGCCTCCCGAAATAGAAGTTCCGCAGGGGTTTCTTTAACCTTGTAACCCTGCAGTACCTTCCCCGAGGAAGTGACAACGCTGTAAGCACGGTATTCATCCTTGATCTGTTTAGAAGGCCAAAGCACACCCTCTACAATTTCATGTGGCTTGATACAGTTAGCGATTGCGGTGAGTTCGGGGCCAACCTGCCCACCCTGCAAACCAACCTTATGGCATGAAACGCAAGCGTATTTTGCAGAGCTAAATACCATCGCACCCCGGGCACTATTACCCTTGGCTTGGGCATCGCTCAATATACTTTTAACAAGATCTTCATTGTAGGGCATTTGCTTATGAGATACCACACCCGGCACTGCACCAGCGGGTGGGGGTGTTGGTAACTGTGATACTTTGCGGGCTGGGACAGGCGTTCTGGGCGTTGGCTTTTCCGCTCCTTTTTCCTTCTTCATCTGTTTTACAAGCCAATCAAGGCCATCAAGATTATCGCGAAGGGTAAGCTCTGCATCGTAATTGGTATGTCCTAATATGCCGATGGGGCCTTTATAACCCGACTTCAAAATCATATTCAAAAGTTCGAGATCTTTTTCGCCCTGGCCCAGTTGCAGGATCTTACGGTTTTGCTTATCGCCCATGCGATCCATACCGTTGATGTTCACACAGAAAAGCCAAGGTTGAATGCGTTTGAACAAAGGCAGGAAATTATCAATATGATCATGCCCATGGTGCAGGTTGTAGACAATGCCCACATTGGTTTCTTTGATTTGCTCAAGGATTTGCGCCTGATTTTCGGGTTCGCCAAACCAGCCGCCATGATTGTAGAGGCCTACACTGCAACCGATTTTCCGGGCAGCTTCTGCAATGGGTCTGATTTGATTGCAAGCGGCTTGTACTTTGGTCGCTTGATCCTTGCCCGGTGCCGGGTCGCCCATCGAAACCCAAAGTTGGGTGTGAATCTTGTTGCGTTCGAGTGCTTCAAGGATCTTTTTCGCTTGAGGGTTGAGGGATGCAGGAAACCAGAATGCGCTAAGCTCTACACCATTCTTTTTGAGTTCTGCAATTTCCTGATCGAAGGTGGGGATGTGTTCATCGCGCCAATCGTAGGCAAATTTAGTGAACCCAAGATCTTTAAGCATCTTGGCCCGGTCAACAGGGTTGCGCTTCTTGGAATCGAATGGAACGATGCACCAAGCCATGAGGTTGTCTTTACGGAAAAGCACATCAGGGGAAGGTTGTTCGGCTGGTTTGCCTTGGGAAGTTAGGGCAAGGGAAATCATTAGAAAAAGGGAAGCGCTCATGATTAAAGTCCAAATCCAGAGGATTACAAGAATCAATCTTAAATGATAGCTTGAAAGTGAACTGGCTGCAATGAAGTTCAGTTGGAAAGCTAGAGGATCTAAAGCATTGAGAAAGAAGAGTTGGTAAAAGTATTTAACGCCAATACTGGCGCTTTTATCACCCAGTTCCTTGCTTATGCAGATGCGTTTAGGGGTGGAATTAGTGTGGGTATCAACGATGGCGATGGCAATGGCACGCTCGACATCATCACCGGTGCAGGCGCTGGTGGCGGCCCGCAAGTGAATGCTTTTGATTCCCCAACCTTGGATCTATTATTCTCGTTCTATAGTGGAGATAGCACCAATACCAATGGCGTGGTAGTTGGCAGTAAAAAGTAAAATCTTTGGTATTTAAACTTCAAGAAGCCCGTGGGAGTTATTCCTCACGGGCTTCTTTTTTAAAAAGTTACATTAGTTAATAAGTCTATTTTAAACAGCATTCTTCTTGAAAATTTACCGATCTTGAAGAGTACTTACCAGTTGCGAAGCAATCATCGGAGGAGGAAGATTTTTCCCATCTTCCAGATATTGATTAATGGTTTCATCCACGAGATTGCATAGTTGATCAAATACAATCCGAGCATCAGGCCCATGGCAACCGCCATAAAATAACTCCGGACAACTTCCAACAAAACAACCATCATCCTCGGACCATTCCACAAGCTTGATGTATTTATCCCCGGGTTTCATAACTGAGCCTCCTTGATTGCCTGCTTGATCGCTTTTTCCTGATAAAGGAGCACATCATCGCCTAATTTACCAGAAATGGTGATAGGTTTAAGTAAATTAGGATGAATAAAATTTCGATGACTTCCTTTACCACCTCTATCAATAAAACCTGCTCGCTTTAAATCCTCAATTAATTCTCGGATTTTTCTGGGCATGTAAGCTTATCTCAATCTTTTTAATAACTATCTTCTTTTATATTACCATCTTTTATCATAAGTAGCAGGCAATTAATTATTCGAATTTAAAACAACCTTTATCATTTTCATGCCAAGAGTTCGGTGATTACTTTGCCATGCACATCAGAGATTTTTCGATCAAGGCCGTTGTGATAGAAACTCAAACGATCAAAATCGAACCCCAGAATATGAAGCACCGTTGAATAGAACTCCCACACATTGGTTACTTTCTCAACCGATTTTCTGCCAAACTCATCAGTCGCTCCGTAGCTGATTCCACCCTTAACCCCAGCGCCCATCATCCAGACAGTAAAGGCATCGGGGTTATGATCCCTGCCCGTGGTGTTCTGCTGGTGAGTGGGCATTCTGCCAAACTCGGTGGTCCATAACACCAGAGTATCTTCCAACAAACCTCGTTGCTTAAGATCATCTAAAAGCGCTGCCGTGGGTTGGTCAAACACCGGGCAATGCCTTTCGTAATCAGACTTCAAGGTACGGTGTGCATCCCAGTTGAGCAAACCATCCACGCCGCTTGCACGGGATGCGCAATAAAGATTCACATAGCGCACATCGCGTTCAAGAAGTCTGCGGGCAAGTATGCAATTGCGCGCATAGGAAGCCTTCAAATTATTGCTGCTATCAGCACCATAGGAAGCAAGCGTGGTTTTTGTTTCCTTGGAAAGATCTGAAACCTCGGGTGCGCTTAACTGCATCTTTGCGGCAAGTTGATAAGCTGCGATGCGAGCATTAAGGCTGGTATCACCTGGATTCTTTTCTGCATCCGAGTTGTTCAAGAAACCCAAGAAATCGCGCGAGCCTTTTTCCTCATCCGCAGAAATCTCTGTGGGAAGTTTAAGATTGCGAATGTTCATGTGCGAAGCAAGCATAACCGCCTGGTGCCTTGCAGGCAGAAAACCATTACTCCAATTTGCTTTGCCATTGGGCGGTTCACCCCGAACATCGGGAAGCGCAACAAAGGTGGGTAGATTATCATTTGCACTACCCAGCGCGAAGCTGGTCCATGCACCCGCACTGGGGAAACCTTCAGACACATGGCCTGTGTTCATAAAAACGCATCCGGGCCCATGCGTGTTGGTTTTCGATTGCATGGAATGAATGAAGGCGATGTCATCCACATGGCGGGCCATGTTGGGTAGAAGAGAAGTGATGCGCTTGCCAGACTTTCCTGCAGGTGCGAACTCCCAGGGAGGCGCCATCAGATTGCCATTCTTGCCTTGGAAGGAAGAGAAGTTTTCTCCGCCTGGTAGTGGCTTGCCTGATTGCTTAAAGAGTTCGGGTTTGTAATCCCAAAGGTCGATGTGCGAAGCTGCGCCTGGGCAGAAGATTTGCAGCACTCGTTTTGCCTTGGGCGGAAAATGAGTAATACCTCTACCCGGTTCCCATGAGGTATCTTTTGCAAGGGAATCATTTTGCAGAAGTGAACCCAGGCCAATGCCTGCAAGGCCGGTGAAGACGCTATGAAACAAACCACGCCTGTTAAGTTCAGAAAAACCTTGTGAGTCTGTTTTGTTCATGTTCATCTCAGGTTGATCATTTCGTTGGAGTTCAGCAGTGCCCTGCAACAGGCACGAAGGCCATGGGTTTTTGTAAGTGCTATTGCACGAGCGAGTTCTTCTTCAGAAGGATTTCTTCCCAAAGCGAGATTGAATGCAACTTTTATTTGGGTTGCGGGATCGGTGGAGTTTGATTCTGTAACAACCCTTTGATTAAAGAAGTTTGCCATGTCGAAAGCAAAGCGATGGTTCATGAGAGTAAGGGCTTGAAGAGGAGTGGTGGTGGAAGCCCTGCGCGGTTCAGCAAAGGCAGGGTCGGGAATATCGAAATCTGCAAGGATATCAACCCGAGCTGCACGTGCGTTATGGTGATAAACAGCCCTGCGGTAAGTATCGGGGCCATGCACATCAAGCGGGACATAAGTCGCAACATTATCTTGCTGATATTCATAAAGTCGAAAGCCTGGGCCACCCATTTTGAGATCAAGTCTGCCCGCAACGCTGAGGATGGTATCGCGGATTTCCTCGGCTTGCATCCTACGAGGTGGGAAGCGCCAAAGGTATCGGGTGTCGCCATCAATGCGCGCAGCTTCAGGATTGAAAACAGAGGCTTGCTGATAGGTTTGGGAAGTCATGAGAAGTTTGTGGAGTGGTTTCAGTCGCCAACCTTCGCTCATAAGTTTTGTAGCAAGCCAATCGAGAAGTTCGGGGTGTGTGGGCCTACCTCCCATGAAACCAAAATCACTGGGAGTATCAACAATGCCTGTGCCGAAATGATAATGCCAGATTCGATTGGCAAGCACACGGGGTGCGAGAGGGTTATCGTTTGCGGTAATCCAATTGGCCATTGCCAACCTTCGTTCGCCTTCGGGTTTAGCGACATCAACACTGTAATGCGAAGGATTGGTTGCAAGTATTGAAAGGCCTGCAGGAATTACAGCTTCACCTTTTCGCTGTGGGCTTCCACCCAGATAAATGTTGAAAGGGCCGGGCGCTGGCCTTCGATTGCCTACCCACCAAACTGGCAAGGGCGGAATCTTAGCGATCTGTGCATTAACCTCTGCAAGTTGTTTGTTAATCTCTGCAACTTCCATGCGATCTTTTTCAGTGTTCACCTTCTTCAGAAGTCTGGCTTCCTTCAGTGTATTGGTAGCGGGAATACGATCTTTCGAGCTTGCAACTGTTGTCCAAGTTTTATTATCGAGTGAAGTTTCAAAAACATATTCGCCCACGAATGGTGTAAGGGGTGAATCGATGGGTAGTGCCTTGTTGCGATCGCTGGAAAAAACTATGCGGTTGATTTTCTCGGCCTTTGCGAATGAGAGCAAAAGGGTTGTACCCCCTGCGATCCATCGTTCGCCAAACTTCCCATCATTCACAAGGAATGCACCATAAGCGCCCGAGAAATCTTTCGCTTGACGCGATTCGCCTTCTGCTTTGCAACCATTGGATGCCAGTGCGACATTCCTTGGCGAAGGTTCTACTGAAAAGACTTCGAGTTCATCAATGCGAAAAGAAAGCGCCTTTGGATCTGGTGAGTCACTGCTTTCCACGGTAAGTTTCAGGAATTTTGCCTCGATAGGATCGAACGATTCTTCAGTGGAATATCTGCTGGCCTTTGGTAGTTTCCAATCTTTTGCTAGTTCGGGTTCGAGTTTTTTGGATCTTGTGATTAACTCTTCGTTATGCTTTTTCAGCTTCGCATCGAGCACTATTTTTTTCGCTTCAAACCCTTTGACTTGCTCGACTCTTGCTGCTCTTTGTTCGCTGCTTGCAACTTCGCGTGGGCCATGCACCACACCTGCAAAGGTGGAAAACATCGAATAATAATCCTTGGCAAGAAGAGGATCAAACTTATGGTCATGGCAACGAGCACACCCCATGGTAAGGCCAAGAAAAGCTTCGCTGGTGGCACGGATCATTTCATCCATTTGATCCGAGCGAATTTGCGCCGCTGCCATCGCATCTTGATTGCCCACATCATCGTATGGCCCCGCAACCAGAAAAGCAGAAGCTATATCCAATTCAGGATTGCCCTTACCAATCACATCGCCAGCAAGATGTTCTCTGATGAAAACATCAAAGGCCTTATCGTCGTTGATAGACTTGATGACATAATCGCGGAAGGGCCAAAGATTGGTGATGATTTCATTGCGTTCATAACCCCTGCTTTCACCAAATCGAATCACATCAAGCCAATGCCTACCCCAATGTTCACCATACCTAGGCGAGGCAAGCAGTCGATCCACCAGATCGTTGATTGCTTGTTGTGAATTTGCTTTATAGGCTACGACAAAAGCTTCTGTTTCTGCAAGTGTTGGGGGCAAGCCAATCAAATCGTAAGTCGCCCTGCGGATGAATTCGCGAGGTTGGGCAGGTGCGCTGGGCTTTAATTCTTTTTCCTTCAGCTTCGAAAAAACAAAGGCATCAATGGGATTTATCTTCCAGGCATCAGGTGCATCGCTGATAACAGGTGGCGTTACTTTAGCGATTGGCTTAAATGACCAAAAGGATCCATCCGCCTTGGCTTTTTCCTTCAGTACGATTTCTTTGGGCCATGCTGCACCCTGTTCGATCCAAGCCTTTATCTTCTCGACATCAGCTTTT
>CAJCCR010000181.1 GCA_903960945.1 uncultured Planctomycetaceae bacterium | reverse complement strand
CTTGCCAATAGCTGCATCTGCGCCAGCTTTGTTCATAGCAGCGATGGCTGTTTTTAAAGCAGTGGCTTCATCAAAATAACCTTTGGACATGGTTGCCCAAGAGGCGGCATCGCCCTTTGGTGGCTTGCTTTTACCCAGCATGGTAGCAAGGGAAACAAGTTCATCTGAATCATTTTTAAGATTGGCCCAGTTAGGAGCGGGGGCTTTCAAGCCTTTTTGAATCTGAGGAAAGAGACCGCCAGCTTTATTGGCTTTTGCCATGATTTCTTTAATATCAACGCCCTGAGCGAATAAAAAGGCACCAAGGGAAAAAGTGGCCAAGGTTGCAATAGAAAAGGATTTGGTAAATTTCATGGGGTGGTTCCTCGTAGCAAACAATCGTGCTTCAAAAATAAAAGCAGGCCTCAGCATAACCTGTGGACCTGCTTTTTGTGAACGCCAATATTTGGCTAAAGCTTACTTGTGAACATCGTGGCAAGCTTTGCAGTTAGCAGCAGCGCCAACTTTTTTGCCTGCATCTTTATCGCCAGCTACCAAAGCCTTGCTAGCAGCAACCAAAGCTTCAGTCTTGGCTTTCCAAGATTCAGCATCGCCCTTTGGGCATTTGTTGGCTGCCAAGGATTCGCAAAGTTCAGCGAAAGCCTTCTTGTCAGCATCGGAAGCACCCTTCTTGGAAGCAGCTTCGCAGCACTTCTTGAAATTGCCACCCTTCATAACTTCCTTGATCGACTTGGAGTCAGCAGCTGCATTGAGGCTGAAACCAACAACAGCTAAGAACATAGCTGCAAGAGTAAACATCTTAACATTCTTCATTCTAAAACCCCTTGAAACGAATCCCCCTTCAAAGCACCAAACACCCACGAGAAAACACCGAGTTTTCGCAAAAACATGAGTAAATCGAAGCCAGGCAGGAGCAAAACAAGGCATATTATCCCTATTCCACTACCTCCCTTGATAATGCCAGAAGAAATCCATGTCAATATAATAGTGAAGAAATAAACGAAAATTTGACTTTTATCGAAGCGGATGCCTATACCATAGAAATTACCTTCGATTTGCCGTTCAAAAAGCGAAAAAACTATCGTTTTGTCAACAAATATAAGGGTTATTCTACACCTTCTCTGCGAAAAAATGTTACTCTAAAGCAATAAAATAGACGAGGCCTTCGATTTTTACAAAAACCACTTCAAATCCCGATGCTTCTGCGCTTTTAAAAACCCTTGCGTTACAAATAGGATTTGACCTCGCAGGAATTGCGCCCGCATCCAAAGCTGATGGATTTGAACACCTTACCTCCTGGCTGGAAAATGGCTTTCAAGGCCAGATGGATTACATCTCTAAACGAGCACCCGCCTATCAACATCCTGAATCCCTACTCCCGAATGTTCGAAGCATCTTGATGGTTGGGTACAACTATAATCACCAGCTTCATGCAGATCTTGGCACAGGAAAAGGGAAGGTAGCGAAATATGCCCATGGAAAAGATTACCACGAGGTTCTATGGGAAAAACTTGGATTACTTTTGCAAGAATTTCAGAAACACTTTCCTTATTGCAAAGGTCGGGGAGTAGTCGATACCGCACCGCTATTGGAAAGAGATTTTGCAAGGCGTGCAGGGCTTGGGTGGATTGGCAAAAACACCATGCTCATCAATAAAAAAGCGGGCAGCTTCATGGTGCTTGGTGCGCTGCTTCTTGATATGGATTTAACCCCAGACAAACCCTTTGCGTTTGATCATTGTGGAACATGCACCGCTTGTTTAAGAGCCTGCCCTACGGAGGCATTTATCCGGCCCAAAGTGCTTGATGCCACCAAGTGCATCAGTTATCTCACGATAGAAGTTAAAACCGAAATCCCGCACGAACTTCGAGGCAAGATGCAGGATTGGATATTCGGTTGCGATATTTGTCAGGATGTCTGCCCTTGGAATAAAAAAGCAACCCCTGCAAATGATTGGAACTCATGGCGTAACCCCGATCTTGAATTGCTTGATCTTGTCGAGTTGCTAGAAATGGACAACGCAACTTTCAAAGCCAAGTTTAAGGAAACACCCCTTTGGCGTAGAAAGCGCAAAGGGATATTACGAAACGCATGTATTGCGTTGGGAAATATCGGCAATCAAGAGCATTTAGAGGCATTAAAAAAGGCCCATCTGGAAGATGAGCCTTTGATCAAAGAAGCAGCGGCATGGGCGATTACAAACATCCACAAAAGGTTGGGCCTTACGCCTAATCCAGAGGAATGTTGATATTGTTATCGCCTGCTTTAATTACAGCTTTGAGGGTGGAAGTATCGACCTTGGATAAACCTGCAGGCAATAGGTTTGGGCCAGCTTTACCATCATCCAAAGTACGGGGGCTGCGCTTGATAACAGTGAGTGTGTACTCACCTTCAGGCACACCATCAAATGCAGAATAAGTTGTAATTTTCGCAACCCCATCCTGATTAGTTAAACCATCACCAATTTTTACTGCCTTTGGTTTTCCGGGTTGATGAAACACCACTTCCGCTTCGCTAAGTGGCACCCCTTTCTGGGTGACTTTAACATTGGTGATAAAGGTTTGTTTTCGTTTGCCTGTTGCAACTCCGGTTTCATCCGATTCAGGAATTTGAAGCGCATCGTCAAGAATGCCGTCCAACAACAAGTTAGCGACAATCGGGCCTGATTTTTTCATGGTTACCCAAGCAAAATGATCAAATTCGCCATAGGCTGTGCCACGCAATTTACTGCCGCCACCCGTAGTAGCAAGACTGTAATAGCGCATTCCATTGCGTTGAAACTTTTGATAATGATGGACATGGCCTGCAAAGACGGTGTGATTTTTACCTACAAGAAGTTTTTCGTAATCGAGCCAGCCATTGATCGCAATAGTCCCTTCGTTCCAAAGGGGTTTGTGCAGGAAAGTGAAGATCCACTTCGCCTTGGAATTGTCCTCGATTGCTTTTTTCATGTAATCAAGTTGGGCTTTACTGAATCGGGGAGAATCTTCATTCCCCTTCACAGGTGGATCTTCAGAGCTTAAACAAAGAAAGAGTACATTCCGATATACAAAATGGTAGTAAGGCGCACGATACTTTTCCCGATACATCTTTTCCTGCATTGCATTGGTGATATCGTGATTGCCTGGCACATAGAAGAAAGGCATCTGTAACCTTTTCACATAGGATTGGAACTCTGTCCATTCTTGCTCAACCTTGTCAGATTTATCGGAATACCCTTCGATAAGGTCGCCTACCGACATAACAAATTCGGGCTGAAGCAAATTAATTTGCTGCATGGCTTGGGAAAAGATTTTGGGGCGATGGCCACCCGTTCGGTCGCTGACAACTGCAAAGCGGAAGTCATCAGGATCGTTGTTCATTTTCAAACTGGTCCAAGGGTTTTTATCCCCGATTTGAATTTGAAGTTCTTTTTCGAGGGCTGGCTTTTCAGAAAGAGCAACAGCAGCCACCAGAACCACACCAACAAATCCAAAAACCATGGTTCGCTTCATCATTAATCTCCTGCAAAAACAATTTCTGACACAATTAGATTAATTTGCACCAAGTGATAGCATCAAGCAAGATGCAAGTGAGCAAATTGAAATAGTTTTATCGAATATTCATATAAGAAGGGGCCGTGAAGGGGCTGTAATTATCGGTAATTCGTGCACAATCGCTACTCTTTTTGCAAATTCTTTACATTGTTCAATACCCTGTAATTGTGCAAAACCGTGGATTTGTTCAAAATGAAATTATTACCTTTTGGAAAACTATTGCAAATTTGTAAGGTTTAATCATGGCTCGAAGAAATCTTGAAGGTTTAAGAATTGTCATCACTGGTGCATCCCAAGGCATTGGTAAAGCGCTAGCATTAGAAGCTGCAAAACGAGGTATGAATGTCGTTGCAGCAGCCAGAAGCGCAGATCTTCTTTACGATCTCGCTGCAGAAGCAAAACCCGGATTGAAGGGTTCGTTGGCAACAGTGGTTGCAGATGTTACCGAGGCTTCGGGCAGGCAAGCCATGTTGCAATGTGCGCTCAACAATTTCGGCGGAGTGGATGTATTAGTGAATAATGCCGGTGTAGGGGCAACGGGCCATTTTGCAGAGGGAAGCGCAGAAACACTTCGAAAAATCATGGAAGTAAATTATTTTGGATTGACAGAAACCACTCGGATCTTCATTCCCGAACTAAAAAAATCCTCCCATGCTGCCATCGTAAATATCTCGTCAATCGCAGGAAAAAGAGGCATTCCAGCAAGATCAGACTATTCTGCAAGCAAGTTTGCAGTGCAGGGATTTAGCAATGCCTTAAGGGCGGAGCTTGCCAAGGACAACATCGATGTGCTAGTGGTCTGCCCAGGTTTGACTCAAACTAATTTTTCCAAGAACATGATCGAACAAAAAGCAAAAATGAAAATGGATCATATGCGTGGCATGACTTCCGAAGAAGTTGCAGTACATACTTTAAGATCGATCGAGACGGGCAGAAACGAAGTGAGCCTCACAGCAAATGGAAAGCTGATGTCATTTGTCAGCAGATTTTTCCCAAGGCTTGCCGACAGAATTGCCAAGAGGAAAGTGATTGCGCTATTCAAAGAAGAAATGGCACAGCGCAGGATTATAAGGCAGGAATTGAAAAAACAGCAGGTTTAGTGCACATCTCCGCCCATTTTTAGGGTCGTCGCCTTGGTTTCGTATTTCAAACTCTTTCAACCGCTTGATTATTGGCGGGAAAACATATAAATTACCATCTGATGCAGAAGTGGCGGAATCGGCAGACGCATCGGACTTAATAGTTTGAGCACCGGGGCGGGAAACCTCCCGTGTGAATTCAGTCGAAGTCGGGGAAACCGCAACACCAAAAGTGTCGGCAATCCCGAGCCAAGCATGGGGTTTATCTTCATGAAGGTGTAGAGACTTGGTGGCTGAGGCCTAAAGCCCGAAAGGGCCATGGTCAAGGGAAAGTCCAGACCCCAAACCGCAAAAGCGGGTGGCGGAAGCCATAGTGGTAAGAAAATCCGAAGGGGTGAAAGCTCCGTGAGGGTTCAAGTCCCTCCTTCTGCATCTTTATAAATCACTCGGGACTTAGCAATGTCCAAATCTTATGAAGGCGATGGGCTACAGTTTCAATATCCAGGCTCATGGACATTGGAGCACGAAGAAAACGAAAATGGATGGGGCATTACCATCCAAAGCCCCGGAACCGCTTTTATTCTAATCGTTTGCGATCAAGGTATGCCAGATTTGGAAGAGTTGGCGGATGCAACATTAGAAGCACTAAAAAACGATTACCCCGACCTTGAATTTGATCCAGTGATTGAAGACCTTTGTGGCCAGCCCGCAATAGGCCATAACATTCAGTTCTTCAGTTTAGATTTGGGTAACAGTTGTAAAACGCGATGTGTTTACAGCAAGGAAGGCACAATTCTAATTCTAAGTCAGGTAAGTGATTTAGAGATTCAAAAATATGGGCCCGCAATGCAGGCCCTAAGTTCTTCCATTAAAATTGATGATGAATAACCTTTATTATAAAAGGTTATTACTTACCAACTAGTTGGCTTACACCAGCATCGTAACCCGTAAGCAGGTTATAAAAGGAAGAGTAAAAAGGTTTATCGCCTTCAACTGCAGGGGCAAAACGCAAACCATTGCTGGTCATATGATCCATCAACGCGCCCACCGTCGCACCTTTAGCACTCCAACGACCATTCAAATAATTTACCGAATTTGGTTCAGAAAGATTTTTCAGACCTTCATCAAGGTTGTTGGCAAATCTTTTAGATTGAATGTAATCGCCCGGAGAAAGATCTGCAGCCATATTGTTGATAATTTCACCAAGGTCGCTAATTGCGGTTTTAAACTTTTTGTAGGTATCGGGTTCAAGGCTGCCGGAAGAAGCTTGCCGAACAGCCTCGGGAGCAATGCGATTAATATTGTCTCGGGGGTTTTTAAATTCAGGGCCTCGTAAAACCATGGGCCATGCAAGATCAGCGCCGTTTTTAAAAATACCAACACTGCCCGCAGCGGTACCCGTGGTTAGATTAAGGTGCCTCAAAATTTCTTCAGAAATTGGGATTGAAGGCCCCTTCAGCCTGTATGTGATTTCTGTTTTTTGAATCGAATTGAAAATCGTATTTAAGGCCTTACCAGACCAGATATCACCATTGGCAGGATTATTTCTTGCAAGGCGAAGAGCTTCTTGACGATCTTTTTCATCTAATTCAGCCCTAGTTGGGGTATTGGCTTTTTCGTACATATCTTCATCAAATTTGGCACGCCTATTGGCAATCTTGGCGTTTTCAACTTGTTCTTTACCCAAGCGAGCTTGCTGGGTAGTGAAATAATACTGGGCATTGGCATTGGTCATCGAGGAAACGCCTTGGAAATAGCTACCAGCACCACCGCCGCCGCCATAACCACCGCCACCAAAACCAAAACCACCACCATAGCCACCGCCACCACCATGGCCACCGCCGCCACCAGTGAACTGGGCATAGGTATTAACAATCGGCTGGGCAACGCGTGGGACAGGTGCAGAATTAGCCTGACCGCCTGCGCCAGGAACTTGAGCCAAGGCCGGCTGGGCTAAAAAGCTTATTCCAAATAAAGCGCCAAGGATAATCCTACTGGTAATTTTTGTATTCATGACTTCACCTAAACTTTGGTTAAATTACTGATCATGTACCAAGGTTAATTAATCGAACGGGAAGGCACAGTGCCTTTGGGCACTAGCTTTTTCCATTTTGCAATAGCTTCTTTTCGCTCTGCTTCAGGGGCAATTGGATCAAACTTTATATCCCGGCCTTTGGGTGCTAAGCGATGCAAATGCCAGTTTGCAAGTCCACGAATCCCTGCCTTATCACTGCCAAGATAATCAATTAAAGCTTCATAAGTTTCGGGTTCTTTCAGTTCATCATCACCGAAGGAATGCAACAAATCGACAAAGATTTCCGCCTGTTTTTTACTGTAATGCCGTGCATCAATAATATACTCATAAAGCTTAAGATCTTGGCCTGGTTTTCGACCAATCCAATGCCTAAGGCCTATGATTCCATTTTCAATAATATCTTTGTACTTAGTTGTACTTAATACTTTAAAAAACAAATCAAGCTGATCGGTTGCAAGGATTAAATTGATTGCAATAAAGCGGTCAGATTCGGATTCAGAAGCCGCCATTGAGGAAAGAATTTCGAGAAGGGGTTTCTTAGCAATGAACTGATCTCTAATTTTTAAAACCGCTCCCATTCTGTCTCTAACAATAGGGTTGAAAAGGTCCGGAGGCAAAGTCCACTCAGGCAGTTTTTCGAGTTTTGTTTTGATAGGTGGCAAGCCATCAGCACTATTCCACGAAAGCATTGCAGGGCCGGGGGGAGCCGACATGAAGTGGGTAATTCCATGGTCAGAAACCTCGCTAGTGCCCTTAAGCGCAACATAAATCAAATCGTAAACAGGGTGAATAAGTTCTTTGCTACTAGGTTTAAAATGCGAACCTTTGGGCCAACGACCAAGTTCTTCCATAGCGCAAGTCGAACCCGGTTCGTTCAGCTTCACTTGACCATGATCTTCATCATCGAACAGTGTAACGCTACATTTTGCAGAACCTTTTTCCTTGGTATTGGTAAGTTCGATGCGGCCGCGATCAAAATCAACCGAGAAATCAACCCCTTCTTTCTTGGGAAGCAATCTGATCGCAGTTTCCCTAATTGGTAGGGGAGAAGTGCCTGCAATATCACCTCGGAAGGTGAGTTTCACGGTTTTTTCAAGGTTTTCAATGGAAACGCCCGCACCTGAAAGAATTAAATCACCTGCAAAAAGTTCTTCTTCCTGCTTGGCGGGCCTCCAAGTGGAGGAACCCTTAGCCAAAATTAGAACAGAACCATCTTTGCCTAAGCAACGGGCAACGGGAATCCTCTTAGCATTTTCCTTCGCTTCTTCCTTGGCATCGTCCTTAGCTTCTTCATAGACAATTCGCTTTTTCTTGAATAATTGCTTAAAATCTGCAAAGGCGTGATCAGAAGATACGCAGACCGTTATCAAACCAACCAATGCTGCTACAAAAAGCAACCGAACTATCAAAGCTTTCCCGATAAAACCTGATCTGCAAGAATTCATGATTTGCCTCGCAAAAGAATCGACTTTTAAATTATACGCTTGAGCCAAATAAAATAGAACTCACAGCAGGAAACTATTTTGCGCTACTAACTTCCAGAGGAATATCCACGGAAGAATTTTTGCCTGAAATCTGATCTACAACCTTAAGTTTGATAGTGAATTTACCACCCCTGTTTAAGGAAATATAAAACTGCAAAGGCAATAAATCTAATTCAGGAGCGACATCTTTTGAAATCTCGGCTACCGGTGGCTTTTGCACTGTTGGCTTGCCAGTGGAATCAAGAATCTCCATGCTTATTTTAAGATTAGGCTGCTTAGCTTTGTCGCGAGCAAAACCAACAATCGACAAATTAAGCCACAAGTCTTCACCTGTAGAAAAAATTGCAGTCGGAACCTTTTCTTCCCTGTCCGCAGTAGTGCGAATGCGAACAATTCCAAGTTCTGCCTTGCTTAGAATAAACTCTTGAACGATACTTGCTGTTGTCTTGGTTTTCTTTTCAATTGCAGTAACTTTAACCGTGTATTTGCCATCGGGTTGGTCCATCCCAATATTTAACTGGGTAAACCCGGGAAGCACATTCCCACCAAGTGAATCAATAGCTTCAATATCTTTGGATTCGTGTTTGAATTCCAGCCTGCCATCCACCATGACTTCTGTAAGCAGGGAATAAGAAACTTTGCCCTCTGCATCACTCTTTACACCTTTGATATCAAAAGCAAGATTGAAGGTATCACCATGCGCAAATTTATTGGAGGCACGGGGTAAACCCGGTACCCCATACAACAGCCTGGGGTTTTCGATTGAAAGTTTCCCGGATTGTTCGGGTAACATAGCCAAAAGACAAGTCAAACCAACGGTTACGGTCCACATGCGAAAAGTCTCCGCACAAAGCTTAAAAGGTAATGGAAAACTATATTACAGGTTACACTCTATTAATATTTTACTCTAGTGGAATTATAGAATCGACCGATGATTTTTAAAAATCACCCCCCAAGGATGGAGCAATCCAAATAATTTTACAGGGTTCGTCAATCTACCTAAGAGTTAATCTCGGCAAAAGATTCCCGAGCAGCCTTTAGGGTTAAATCGATGATGTCATCATCATGAGTAACGGAATTGAAGGCAGCCTCGAACTGACTACAAGGCAAATAAACGCCCCGATCCATCATGGCCCAGAAAAACTTGGAGAACATTTTGGTATCAGACAATTTAGCGGAGTCGTAATCCGTGACAGGAGTTGAGGTGAAAAACAGCGTCCACATACTCCCAATCCGGTTGATAACATGGGGTATTTTGGCAGCAGAGGCAGCTTCTCTGAGCCCAATCTCTAGGCGTTGGGCGTACTTTTCAAGTTTTTCATAGGGCGGGTTTTTCTTAAGTTCCGTTAGCATCGCAATACCTGCCGCCATCGCCAAGGGGTTTCCTGAAAGTGTGCCAGCTTGGTAAACGGGCCCCGAGGGCATGACCTTCGCCATGATTTCTTTTTTCCCACCATAAGCCCCAACAGGCAGACCGCCCCCAACAATCTTGCCCAAGGCAGTAAGGTCAGGTTCAATGCCTAGCAATTGCTGGGCTCCTCCCGCAGAAAGCCTAAATCCTGTCATCACTTCATCAAGGATAAGAACAGCACCAAACTGAGTAGTAAGGCCTCGAAGCTCTTTCAAAAATCCGCTCGAAGGGGGAATCAAACCCATGTTACCCACCACCGGCTCTAAAATCACACAGGCAATTTTGTCACCCATCTTAGCAAAAGTATTTTTAAGCTCTTCGATATCGTTATAACGAAGCACCAAGGTGTCTGCGGTGCATCCCTTGGGAATCCCCGGGCTGCTCGGCACACCTAGGGTAGTAGCTGCGGAACCCGCCTGCACCAAAAGGCTATCCACATGGCCATGATAACAACCAGCAAACTTAATGATCAAATCACGACCTGTGTATCCCCGTGCAAGCCTCAGGGCACTCATCGTTGCCTCGGTTCCGGAATTGACCATACGAACCATTTCAATGGAAGGAACCATGGAAATAATTAGCTCCGCCATCTGCGATTCCATTTCCGTCGGTGCGCCAAAACTGCTTCCCTTGATAGCAGTTGTTTGGATAGCTTCCACGACTTTTGGATGTGCATGGCCTAAAATCATCGGGCCCCAAGAGCCAATAAAATCGATGTATTTGTTGCCATCGATATCAAAAAGATAAGGCCCAGCAGCGTGATCGATAAATATAGGCGTGCCACCCACCCCACCAAAAGCCCTTGCAGGACTATTAACCCCGCCCGGAATAACCCCTTTGGCCCTGTCAAATGCGCTCTTGCTCTTTGATCTTTGCATCGCTACTTTTCCCTTAAAATAAGAACTACTACTGTTTCAACTCCGCATTGATTTTTTTAAGAATGGCATTGGCTTCATCAAGGTATTTCTTAATGCCTTTCTGATCCGAATAAACTGCAAGTATATTCAAACAGTAAAACCTGCCATCAAGAAGGAGCGCCATGGGCGAAGCAGCATTGGCAAGTATCTTTTCAATAAGCTTGTTTCGTTCAGCTTCCGGGTCGCCTTTAACCAGCCCAGCCAACTCCTTGATTTTACGATTACAAAGCAAGTAAGGCTGCCTTAACGCAGGATCAAACAAGCAGGCCCGATCCGTATCTTTTTCGAACTTCTCTTTGCATTCTTTATACCGGGCGATGGCTAGTGCGTTGTCACCTAGCAATTCAGTCCGGAAGGCCAGAAAAGTAGATGCAAGCGATTCAGGCATATCTGGAGTATTTCCTGAATCTCTGATGGATCGAATATAATCGGTCCAGATTTCTTCGAACCTAGGCTGCGAGGCAAATAGCCTTCGCCTGTTATTTGCAAGCACAACCCAACGGCCTTTGTAATTTTGAGCAATTGCTGCCCAGGCTTTATCTGCTTCGTCAAACTTACCTTCTGTCTCTAAACTGATAGCTTCAAAAGCTTTGCCTTCCACTTCTTCTTGAACCCCAAATTTAAAGTTCTTTGCGGTGATCTTCAAATACTGCCTAAGTAATGCCTCGCATTGCTCCACATCAATTTCATCTGCAAGGCTCTTGATTTTCTTTGCGCCTTCATCATTCAAATCGGGATAGTATTTAAGATAATCAGCAATTGGGCCTTCCCGAGCCTCATCTCTGGAATTGGTTTTGATCAATTTTTCCGCAGAGGCAATGAGCGATTTTGCAGAAGGAGTACGGATGAAAATCTCGTACATAGTCCAACTGAAAGCAAAGATGACAGCAAGCATCATGATAGAAACAAACAAGCAGGACTTAAACCAAGGGGTGCCTTCTTCTTTTTTTCCTATGCGAGCTAAAAGCTTGCGTGCCTTCTTGCGCTCTGAAGTCTTCGTAAGGCCAGTGCCATCGGCATAGCTTTTTGCGAGGTCTTCACCCACGCTGGTCTGTGCTAATATTTTAACCCGGATTTCCTCTAATATTTTCGCCACCACACTGGCACTAGGCGGCCTATCATCAGGGTCTTTTTCCAGCAGATGCAAAATCAAAGTATCTAGGAACTTTGGGATTTCCAAGTTAATGCGAGATGGCCTTTCGGGTTTAGTTTGCACATGATGCAAAAACAACTCTACCGCATTATTGCCACGAAACGGCCTCTTTCCTGTCAATAATTCAAACAACACCACACCCAAGGAATACAAATCCGACTTCCCTGTTATCGTGCTTTCGCCCCTACATTGCTCGGGCGACATATATGCTGCTGTACCGATCGCACAATTCGCACCCGTTAATAAAGTGCCATCTAAATCCTTGGCTATGCCAAAGTCGGTTAACTTCAAAACCCCCTGCTTTGTAACCATCAGATTCGAAAGTTTTATATCTCTGTGAACCACCCCATTATCATGGGCATGCTGCAACGCATTACAAATCTGCTTCCCCAACTCAATCGTTTCATCCCAGGAGAAAGAGCCCTTTCTGAGAAGTATTGCTTCAAGCGTTTCCCCATCAATCACTTCCATTGCGTAATAACGCATTCCTTTAAACTTACCTATGCCAAACAACCTAACTATATTAGGATTATTAAGATGCTTTAATATTTCTGCTTCGCGTTCAAAACGGGCCACCAGCGAACTGCTCGCATTGCTGTTGATTGAGGACGACATAATCTTAATGGCAACACGGTGGTTGTTTTTGATATAACGAGCGAGGTAGACAGCCCCCATGGCGCCGCTACCCAGCTCCTTCTCGATCAAGAATGGACCGAACTCTTGTCCTGCAAGCATGGCAACCTCATATTAAGGAGAGATAAGATGCCTGCGCTACGCCTGAAAATTAAGCTTGGGCGTAATACTTATTAGCAGCACCAACAGCAGCGCCTGGGTCAACCTTGAATCCTTGGTTAGCAAGGGCCTGCTCTAAAGCAGCAAGGCCCAAAAGGACACAAGAAGGCTTGCTATTATAACCCATCAGACCAATGCGCCAAACTTTGCCTTTGAAATCGCCCAACCCGCCCCCTACCTCGATGCCGAATCTTTCAAGAAGGAACTTCCTTCCTTTTAGATCATCAACGCCCTCTGGAATGCGCACTGCATTCAATTGGGGCAACTGGCAGGCAGCATCAGCAGTGTAATGCAGATTTAATGCCTCGAGACCAGCTTTCAAAGCCCGATGGTTGTGCCAATGCCTTTTCCATCGGTTTTCAAGCCCTTCTTCAAGCACCAGCCTAAGCCCCTCATGAATTGCGTAAATCATGCTGATAGGAGCCGTGTGGTGATACACTCGATCCTGACCCTGACCCCAGTAACTCAAGACTGTGGTCATATCAAAATACCAACTTTGAACCTTGGTTTTGCGGTTTTTAATCGCTTCAACCGCACGATCACTAAAAGATATAGGCGATAATCCCGGCGGGCAGCCCAACCCTTTTTGGGAACAACTAAATACAGCATCCACACCCCAACTATCAATATCCACCTCAACACAAGCCAAAGAGGTAACGGTATCCAATACTAAAAGTGTGCCATGCTCATGGCAAATATCTACGATTTCCTTTATGTTGGGCTGCAAAGCTCCGGTGGAAGTTTCTGCATGAACAAGCCCTAGCACCTTTGGTTTTACCTTAGAAACGGTATCCCGAATTTCATCAACCGAAAAAGTCTTACCCCAAGGCGCTTGTAGGGTTGTAACCGTAGCCCCGGTTCTACCTGCAATATCAATCATTCTCTGACCAAAGAAACCCATGGCACAAACAACAACCTTGTCGCCTGCTTCCAGCAAATTCATCAAACAACACTCCATCCCCGCCATCCCCGTTGCACTTATGGGCAAAGTGACTTTATTTTTCGTTTTGAAAACCCCTCGAAGCATCTCCTGCACTTGAACCATGATTGAAACAAATTCAGGATCGAGGTGCCCCATGAGTGGGTTGACCATCGCGCGAAGAACAGCGGGGTGGGCATCACTTGGGCCGGGCCCAAGAAGGATTCTTGTGGAAGGTTGTAAAGGAGCTGGAATTTGCATAGTTTCATCCAAATCTAGAGTGTTACTTGTTTAATGAGGCATTCCCATCGGGACCAATTTGCCTCATTCTTTCTTGAACCATTCCGCTGATTTCCTTGAATGCAGGATTGGCTGCTGTTTCAAGCCATTCATACACACAAGCTTCCGCAGTTACCAGAATCGCGCCCGCCTGTTGCATTCGCTTTAATGCAATCTTTACATCAATAGCATATCGGCTTGAGACCGCATCGACACATACAAACACATGAAATCCTTGGTTTAAAAGATCGAGCACAGTTTGCATGACGCAAATATGAGCCTCAATCCCCACCACCACCACCTTGATTCGGGCATCAGATTTCAAGAAATCAAGGGCACCACCCTCGCCCACTGCAGAAAAAGTCTTCTTTTCCCAAACCGTCGTCAGCAAACCCCTTATTGGTTCTACCGTTGGCCCCAATCCCTTCGGATATTGCTCTGTTGCAATCACAGGAACACCCAGTGCTTTTGCTGCATTTACTAAAAATGAAGCATTTCGAAGCAGCTCGCCCGCCTGCATTATTTTAGGCAGCAACTTCTCTTGTATATCCACCACTAATAAAGCGGTATCTTCAACTTTCAAACGAAATTGATGATTCATGAGTACTTCAGCCCCTCGCAATTTATTCCCAAAACGAACATCAATCACTCTACTTAATTCGATTATTCATACCAACGCAAGAAAAAGCGCTCCACCCACCATATTAATAACGCTAGGCTTCGATCATTATCATCCCGAGATGGATCAAATTCACTAAAACCCACCCCCACGATTTTCTTGGCATCGATCGCTTCCATAATTCTAGTCAGATACATAGGCGTTAATCCCAGCGGAACAGGCCTGCCTGTTGCAGGAAAAAACGCAGCATCCATCACATCACAATCGATATCAATAAATATCCGCTCTGCTTTATTGACTGTTGCCATAATTCGTTCAAATGCCAACTCCGGATTAACCGCGATATCGATAGCTGAAATATTATCCTGAAAGAAGGTGTCTATGTGATCTTTAGTTAGCAACTGCTCGCGATGCCCCACATTGACAATAGGCAATAACGGGCGTTTTGCGAATAATACAAAATTCCCATGCGAAGGAGTATCCAAAGTGTTATCAAAGTGGTGGATATCCAAATGGGCATCAAACTGAAGCACCAGAGTATTGGTCTCGCACAAATGATCGTAAACAGGAAGGCAGGCAAGATGATTACCACCCAGCCAAATGAACTTCTGATTTTTAGCATTGATCGAGTCTAGGCATTTGGATGCGGTAAGTCGCCAGTTTTTTAATTTGGAAAAATTATCGAGCGAAATCTCTCGCAGTCGGATATGGTCACGCCAAGCAAGAGCACGAGTCGTGACTGTTTCACGAAAAGAGTCTCTTAGGATTTCGCGGATTTCATCTGCTAAAATCCTGGCGCCTTCTGCGGCCCCGGAGTTGCCAAATAGATCAAATGGAAAAACAACCACCCGGGTAGACATTGCTGTGTTTCCTGTGCCATGATAAATAAAACAACTAATCCCTATTGTTTTAGTGTTTCCTTTTCCGTTCGCCATGATTGTTTACATTACCCAAGGACGCTTTACCATGGATGACCACTTTTATATTGCAGATGATGCGGTAATCACAGGCGATGTAACAATCGGAAAAAATGTAACTATTTGGTTTCAAACCATCATCAGAGGCGATGTTGCACCCATCCGTATAGGAGCAGGCACGAACATTCAGGATTCCTCCATGGTTCATTGCGAACACCTATGCGAACAAATAATCGAAGAAAACATCGTGGTTGGGCACAAAGCCATTCTCCATGGCAAACAAGTGGGTGCGGGAACCCTGATTGGCATGGGCGCAATACTTCTTTCAGGCAGCATTATTGGCGAAGAATGCATCATCGCTGCAGGTGCGGTAGTTCGCCAGAATGAAAAAATACCACGAAGATCGATGCTGGCAGGCGTTCCCGCAAAGATCATCAGGGAAGTTACCGAAGAGGACCTTAAAATCAGCAGGGCTATTTCGCTTCGCTATATCGAGTTGGGGCAAAAATATGCTCAAGGGCAATTCCAATGGAACAACCGAACCCACCGCATGGCTGCTTATCCTGTGAAGGGTATTTAAAATCTATTCCATTTCATTTATGATTCCCTTATGAACAGCGAAGATAACACCCCCACTATCCAAAACAAAATTTCTTCTCTCGTTGAAGAACGAGGTTGGAACCAGGAAGAATTCGCACGCATCACTAGGCTTCATAGGCACACTATTAGAAAAATTCTTCAAGGCCCTGCCTTTCAACTTCGCAATGCAACAGTTGAGTCCTGCGCCCGAGCTTTGGGCATTTCTGTTCATGATCTTCATCATCGGCCACTCGACTTCCTTCTACACCAAATCAGGCAATCTAATGTCCCAGAATTGGGCAAGCACTTTCAAAGGCTTCAAGATCAAGCCTATCAGCCTGATCTAAAATCTTGGATCGAACGAAACCCAGAGCGCGCAAGAACCCTTTCCTCCAAGGATGCAGACGAACTAGTGTTGTTCCAGAAAACGGGTAATTTCAACACTTCATCGCTAGAGGCTTTTGTAATCCGTCTCGAAAGAAAACGAAGGTTAATCGAAAAAATCAATCATCTCAAAAGCAGCAAACACCTTGAGATCCTCGAGCAAATGGTTGACCTTATGCACCAGCAATCACCCATTAAAAGCGAACAGGCATGAGCGAACCAGTAGCTCAAAGCCCTGAAAAACAAAACACAGGCGCCTTTTGCTCCCTGAAACACCGCAACTATCGCTATTATTTCTTCGCACAACTTCTTTCTCTTACAGGATCATGGACCCAAACCACCGCACTGATGTGGCTTTCCTACAGCTCAGAACAGCAATCGCTTTGGCCTTCGCTTATCGCAGCTTTGCAAGTCCTACCTGGTTGCTTCCTAGGCCCACTCGGTGGGAGACTTGCTGATCAATACCCACGAAAAAAACTCATCCTCATCACCCAGCTACTATTTTTGCTGCAAAGCCTATCCCTCTTTTTTGCTGTCTACTTTGGTTTCACCTCGCCCTATATCCTTCTTTGCTTTTCCCTACTTTGGGGAGTGATCAATGCAATCGATCTACCCGCTAGGCTTACTTTCTTAGTTGAGATGGTGGGGATGCAGGATTTGTTCAACGCAGTCGCACTCAACTCGCTTCAATTCAATCTAGCCAGGCTTGCAGGCCCAGCCATAGGCGCACTACTGCTCACAAACTATGGGCCCGAAGCATGTTTTCTTCTCAACACCCTCAGTTACCTAATTTTAATCCTAGCCTTGGTATTGATGAACCAAGCCACCATGTTTCAAGAACCCTCGCAGCGCAACAATGCATCCTTATTCGATGGGATTAAGTTTATTCTTGCGCGATCCGATCTGGTTTTGGTGATCAGCATCGCAGGAGGCATGGCACTATTAGGATGGCCCTTGCTCGCTCTGTTACCAGGCTTCGTGGAGAAGGAACTGGCATTAGGTCAAGAAGCCTATGGAACCTTGCTAAGTGGCGTTGGGGGCGGGGCCCTAACCTCTGCATTAATCCTTGCGATATTAGGAAATAAAGGCTCGAAGGGGATTTCGCAAGCATTAGGAATGTTGCTTGCAGGAGTGGGATTATTTACTTTGGGCGTATCCAACTCGATGTTATTAGCGCTTCCTAGCACGGTTTTATTTGGTGCAGGGATGATCTTATTTTTTGCAACAAGCCAGGGGCTGGTTCAACTAGGCGCAGGCAATACGCATCGTGGCTTAGTTCTAGGGGTGTGGAGCATGATGCTTTGTAGCATGGTTCCTATGGGGAACTTTTTAGCGGGCCCGCTTGCAGATCTTTTCACCGTTAGGCATGTGATGCTTTCACAAGCGGTTTTAATTTGGATTTTACTGACACTTTTCATCGTAATAAAAACCCGACCTTTTCTTTCAAAGCCAGATGCATGAGCGCATGGTCTCTTTACAAACGAGCATGCAAAAACTACAGATTGCGAACATGTTTCTCGAAGGTCAGTAAATATTTTCAGCCTAAGTTTGGTCATTGCTAACTGATGCTGTCTAACAGTAAAGAGTAGTGATGGATGGGACAGCATCCTGCAGGAACTTTTCTTGTCTGTGTTTATCCTAATAATTTGCTACAGTTCGTAAGGATTATATTATGCAAGATATCGTAGATACCGCAATTGCGGCCGGAGCTTTCTCAACACTTGTAACGGCTGTAAAGGCTGCTGGATTGGTCGACACACTTAAAAGTGCAGGACCGTTTACTGTGTTCGCACCAACTGATGAAGCATTTAAAAAGCTACCCGCAGGAACTTTAGAAGCTGTATTAGCTGATAAAGCCAAATTAGCTGCAATTTTAACTTATCATGTTGTCGCAGGTAAAGTGATGGCTGCTGATGTAGTTGGAATGCATGGCAAAGTTGCCACGACTGTTCAAGGAAGCGGACTACATATCGATACGACAAATGGAGTCAAAGTTGGCACCGCAACTGTCACGAAGACTGACATCGTTTGCAGCAATGGTGTAATTCACATCATTGATTCTGTTCTAATTCCTTCTTAATAACCAAAATTAAGAAATCGAAGGGATACATCTCCTTTTCACAGCTTACCACAAGGACGAAGTAAGCACACACTGGCGAAAAAGAGACCTGCTCCCTTCTAAATAAAGAGAACGCCCGAGGAAGATCAATTCCCCGGGCGTTCAAATTTTATATCGCTGAAGTTTACTTCCAGTCATCAGTTCGGAATGGTGAAGCAGGCAAACCTTCTTTGTTCGAAAGATTGGGTTCAGCTTCTTCATGGCAGATAGAATAAAGGGATCAGGTCTCTCTTTCTGAGATTCCCCCATGCGCAGTCGAAATCAGGGGAATGAATCACTCCTTAAGCGCAAGAACCTAAGGAGCAAGAATAATGTTGATGCGGGCACAATGCAAAAAAAAGAGACCTACACCCCTTTTCTTTCTTCAGCTATTTGGCCCATTCAGACCACTTGGCTGACGAGGCGACTCGTGCCACGAATTTGAACTTGCTGTCACCAAGTGGCTGAAAGATAACTACCTCTGCCTCGCCCAAATCTCCGAACTCCTTGCCCGCCGCATCTTGCAGATTGGGCTTGTGGCTGGCGATAACGATATTCTTTCCTTCCAACGGGACGGTGCCGAGCAAATTGCAGAGAGCCGCAGCCCGTCGCTGATTCTCTTTGGGCGACACGACCAGACCACCCTCCGTGATGTCGACAATCGCTTCGACCTCCGAAAGATCTAGTAACTTAGCCGTCTCCAGTGTGCGATAAAACTTGCTCGCAAGCACTTTGCCGACCGGAATCTTTAACTTCTTGAAAGCCTCCCCAAGCGCCTTCGCTTGGTCGCGGCCTGCATCCGTAAGATGCCTCTGCGCCTTGACATTGTTCAAGTTCAAGGGGTCGGTGTCGGCTTGGTCAGGGTTACTCTGCGGGTGGCGAAGAAAAAGTATATACCCCCCCTTCTTAAGTTCAGATACTACATCATCCTTCGTCGGTGGGTCAGCCAAAATATAAACAGCTCCGACCACCAGAACAATCGAAGCAAGCAATAGCCTCATAACGTGAACCTCCATGTTTGCCGTGGAATTAGTTTTCTTGGAAACTTGTGTAAAATCAATTCAAGTCTGCATATCATCTTAACGTAGCATACCAAAGTAGCGAGAACGGGGTCAGGTCTCTTTTTCTGAGATTCCCCCATGCGCAGATGAACATAGTTGACTGTATCAAGACTTAATCGCGGAAGCCTTAGCACCAAGGATGGTGTTGATGTAGGACACTGCCGAAAAAGAGACCTGCTCCCTTCTATATAAAGGGAACGCCCGAGGAAGGTCAATTTCCCCGGGCGTCATCAAGGCCGTTATTGCTACACGATCTCTGTGAATTCGCCTGCGTTTTCAGCGAATTTGCGGACTGGGAAGTCGAGGCGCTGAAGCATCGTCACAAACAAATCACCAAGAGGCCGTTCCTCGCGAGCCTTGATGTATTGGCCATGTCGAATTCCGAAATCTTTACCCCCCGCCAATACGGTTGGATAATTGCGAGCGTTGTGAGTGCTGCTGGTTCCGCTGCCGAACATCGCAAGCGTACGATCTAGCACCCGTGTTTCGCCTTCACGAATCGCAGAGAGTCGAGTGAGGAAGTAAGCGAATTGCTCTGCGAGGTAGCGGTCGTATTCACCCCAGCTCGATTCTTTTGAAGGATTGGAGTGACTCAGGCCATGATGTCCGCCGTGCTTGCCGAAATTAAGAATCCCGGGAAAGCGATCACAGATACCGTGGCCATCTTCCGATGAGATTTGGTAGGTCGCAACACGGGTGGTATCAGTCTCGAAAGCAAGTACGATGAGATCCATCATCGTGCGAATATAGTCGGTTGGCCCCTTCTGCGAGACTTCAAGATTGATCTTGGAACGATCAACATCAGGCATTGCTTTGCCGAGCCAATCTTGGGCACGATTAAGGCGGCTTTCCACTTCATTTAATGAGGAAAGAAACTCGTCAAGCCGTTGCTGATCTAGGCGACCGAGCTGACCACGAAGCGAACGGGCATCTTCCATAAGGAAATCAACACGCTTTCGACCCGAAGCCAATACACGTGCGCGAGCGTCACGGTCAACCTCGGCAGGTTTTTCAAAGAGGCGTTCAAAAATACTCTTTGGGTTCGACTCTGCCGGAATTGCTCGCCCTTGCTGATCAAAAGAAATCGTGGTTGCGCGGCTCTTCATGCCGGTGCCGCCATTGCTTGAAAGCACCAGCGATGGAATTCGAGTATGCCGACCGTACTCTCTGGCAATTAACTGATCGATCGAAACGGAGTTATTAAGGTTCTGTCGAATATCAGCCCCACTAAGCCAAACATCGCCAGTGTTGTGGCCGACAAGCTGCCGACTACTTGGGTGCGAGAGTTGACCGAAGATCGTCAAATCTTTCCTATGATCGGAAAGAGTTTCCAATGAGCGGGTAAACTTGTAGTCTGCGCCCTCAGTACGTGGGAACCAGTTCCAATCGCTGGTTGGATCGGTGGGTTTTGTGAGAGATACACCGTTGCCAAAGAAGAATGCACAAAAGCGTTTCGGTTTCGGGGTAGATGGAGCCGCTGAAGCCATTGCTTCAAGCCATGGAAGCGCGAGTGCAAGGCCGGTACCACGAAGGAAGGTTCGTCTGTTGAGGCACCAGGAAGGTTGAGGCATGGTAAAAACCTTTCGTAGGTTTATTGGTCTCGGTAGTCTGTATCGGCAATTACGTCTTAGTTGTTGTGATTCAGTTACTTCGTTTGGAACGGTTCGCTGGCAACAACTAGTTCAATCAAAGCCGCAAGCCGGTCTTCTCGCTGCTTCAAGGCGGGCAACAGCATATTCATCGCTTCCACATCGGTCAAAGTCAAAGATCGACCCAGAGCATAACTAGCCACTTTTCGCAACATTACTTTGCGAAGGTCGTCTGTACGCAGGCGGATTAATTCCTTTTTTAACTCTACCATACCATTTACCGTTGTTCCAGTTGGAAGTTCGGCTTTCGCCTCAATCACCTTCCCTGACTTTTGCATCCGCCAGTTACCAATGGCATCATACTCTTCGAAAGCAATGCCCCAGGGATCGATCTTGCTATGACATCCCGCACAAGCGTTATTATTACGATGAAGAGCCAGTGCTTCGGTAATGGAAAGCCCCTTGAGTTTAGGATTGCTGGCCCGGTCGAGTTCAGGCACATTTGGTGGAGGCGGTGGCGGTGGGTCATCAAGCAGATTCTTGAGCAACCATACTCCGCGTTTGATCGGATGCCCGTCGAGACCATCGGAGTTGCCGGTAAGTACACTTGCTTGAGTTAGCAGGCCGCCGCGATGCAATTGAGGATCGAGCTTCACCTTACGAAGCCCCGAACCTTTGACATCGGGTATGCCATAATGTTTGGCAAGCCCTTCGTTGACAAAGGTAAAATCTGCATCAAGGAAGTTCAGAATGCTCAGGTCTTCCCGGAGCAGGTGAGCAAAGAAGTGGAGAGTTTCCGCCTTCATGTCGGAGCTGAGTTGGTCGTTGAACTCGGGGTAACGGCCCTTATTAATGGTGATGCGCTGAAGCCGATCGAGTTCGAGCCACTGTTCGGCGAACTGCTCGATAAACTGCCAAGCCTTCGGATCCTTTATCATTCGCCTGGTTTGTTCTGCGAAAACTTTTGGATCGCGGAGCTTGCCTTGTTCTGCAAGTTTAAGCAGTGTTTCGTCTGGCATGGTGCTCCAGAGAAAGTAGGAGAGTCGCGAGGCTAGTTCGTGATCAGTAAGACGCTCTTTGCTGCTGCCTTCTGTGTGCTTCGTGGGAAGGGCGAGAAAGCG
>CAJCCR010000180.1 GCA_903960945.1 uncultured Planctomycetaceae bacterium | reverse complement strand
TTTCTAATTCTAGAGCTGTATTTTGTTTTCCAATGCAATTCGTGTTCCTCCGGCGAGATATATCCCAAGGCAGAATGAATTCGTTTGCGGTTATAAAAGCATTCAATGAATTCAAAGATCTCCTGAGCGGTTTGCTCTCTGGTGTGCATACTCCTTAGGTCCAGCTCCCTTTTCATAATGGCAAAGAATGATTCTGCAGGAGCATTGTCATAACAATTGCCCCTGCGAGACATGCTGGGTCGGATTCCATGCTTTGTAAGTTCTTTTCGATATTGTTTGCTTCGATACTGGCTTCCCTGATCTGAATGACAGATCAATGCCTTTGGAATATCCCTTTCCATCAAAGCTTTTCGTAACGCACTTAAAGGCAACATACTGGTCATCCGTGTTCCCATGGCGTGCCCCACTACCTTTCTGCTACCCAAGTCTTCCACGATGGCCACATATAATTTTCCATCCGGCGTGTTTATCTCGGTGATATCCGTCAACCATGCCTTATTGGGTTTACCTACCTTGAATTGCTGTTTGATTCGATTGGGTGCCGCAAGGCATTCCGGTTGTATTTCCCTGTATTTTCTGTGCTTTCGGACATACCAAGGCTTGATACCTTCCCGCCTCATGATCCTCAGCACCGCATTCTGGCCTACTCGCAAACCTTCCTTGTGCAGGCTTTTGTAAACTCTGCGATAGCCATATATCTTTTTGAATTGAACATGAATTTCACGGATCTTAACCGCAAGGACATGCCTTCTAAGACTTGACCTTGATGGCTTTCGGCTTTTCCATCGGTAATATCCTGAGGTGCTTACATTCAATGCTGAACACATCCACTGCGTTGGCCATACCCTCTGGTGCTCCAGAATGAATTGATATCGCCTTACATTGGTCGAGCGAACAACACCGTCGCTTTTTTTAAAATCTCTTGCTCTGCCAACAACCTGCGGTTTTCTTGGCGTAACCGGGCTATCTCTGCGTCTTTTTCTGACATCCGGCCATTCCCAGGAAATGACTCAATCTTACCTTCCTTGTGCTCTTTTCGCCACCTCCACAGCATTCCTTCGTTTATTCCTAATGCCTCCGATGCTTCTCGCATTGTCATACCTTTTTGCTCTACCATCTGGATGGCACCAATCTTGTATTCACGGCTATAGGTCTTTCGCTTCGACATTGTTTATCCCCTTGTATGTTTTACCCTTTTCCTTCCTGATACTACCTTAACATACTGTGGACTTTTTTGGTGGCAGGCCAGTTAGCTTGTTTTAAGACAGAGTAGTTGCGATGGGGAAGCCCCACTGCAACTACTCCATTTGCAACTTTAGACTTTGCACCTAAGGGAGATACAGAACTATTTTGGTCCTGCCCTGAACTTAACGGCCAGTTCGACAAGCTCACTGACCGTAGCAAAGGAACCCCGGTCCCTGAGCTTGCCGAAGGGACCCTTCCCAAACCGTATATTTATACCGCCGCTCACACTTCCGGCTCTGAAAGCTGTATGTGTTCTTATTTCCGTGTCTAATCTTATGCTTGTTCTTATTTCCGTGTTTTCCGTGAAATTCCTTGGCTAATTCTTCTGCTTCCTTCCGTGAAATTCCGTGTTCGTCCGTGGCAAATGCTTCTGCTTCCTTCCGTGAAATTCCGTGTTAATCCGTGGCAAATGCTTCTGCTTGGTCTTACTTCCGTGGCTAATCATCTGCTTTTGCAGCTTTACGAGTAAACCGGCGCTCAACGAAAATGAGGGGAAGGATGCGGGGGTAATTATCCCAGATCAATCCAATCGCCTGGATTGGGTACTAAAGCATTAACACCTGTCTGGGTTTTAACTTCTTTTGCCCATGCGTGAGCATCTTGCTTGATCATGTCGAAAGTATTGTAGTGCATAGGTATCACCTTTTTAGGCATCAGAAAACCTACCGCTTTGATCGCATCTTCGGGCCCCATGGTGTAGTTGTCGCCTATGGGCAACGCTGCTAAGTCGATCCCTTCCTCACCAATTAATTTCATATCCCCAAACAGGCCCGTATCTGCAGCATCATAAAAACAATATTTGTCGTTGAAGCGAATCAGGAAGCCACAGGGGTTTCCGCCGTTACTTCCATCGGGCAACATCGAACCATGGAAAGCGAGAGTGAGTTTTACTTTTCCAAAGGGGAATTGAAACGCTCCGCCATGCTGCATCCCATGAGCTTTAACCCCTTTAGATTCCATCCAGCCACTGATTTCGTAATTGCATATTACGGTTGAATTGCAGCGCTTTGCAATTTCGATGGTGTCGCCTACATGGTCGCCATGGCCGTGCGAAACAAGAATGAAGTCCGCTTTTAGATCAGCAGCTTTGAGTGAGGCAGCGGGATTACCAGTAAGAAAAGGATCGATAAGGATTTTGTGGGAGTTGGATTCGATGTAGAAACAAGAATGCCCGAGCCATTGAATTTTGGTTGTCATAAGCCTGAATACCTTAATTAAGAGAAGGGGGAGGGCGCTTGATCTATCCCAAAGCACCTCATTTACCTCGGCCAGCTAAAGTATAATCGGAGTCGCCTTCGCAGGGAAAGTGAAACCCGTTACAATTTATATTAGTTTACGGAAAGAACCAGTAAAGGATGGGAATGGATTCTTCAAAAGCGAAAAAAGAAAAGCCAGTCAGGAAGTTAAATCAGCGGTTGTGGAAGTTGTTTCGTCTGGGGTGGAAAACCATCGCAGGGGGGATGTTACTTTTAGCTGTTGTGTTATTGAGTGCGAAATTTCTGTTGGCAATCGGGTTGTTACGCCCTTGGTTGGATAAGACTGCAAGTGACATTGCCGATTTTCAGATACGGGTGAATGATTGCGACCTTGGAGTATTTGGCACCACATGCATCCGCAAAATCGATGTATTTGAGACTGATATAAAGAAGCTTGAGCCTTGGTTGAAAATTGGTTCGATGGAGACCGATGTTTCGCTGTTGCGCTTGATTGCAGGGCAGGTGGTACCAGAATCGGTGGTGGTTCATAATGCTTCGGTGACATTGCACTTCGATGAAAAAGGGGATTTGCAGACGAAGCTTCCCAAAAGCAAAAATAATACTCCCCCTAAAATGCCCAGGCTCTTTTTGAAAAATGCAGACTTCTGTCTTAAGCAGGATGGCAGGCCTCCTTTGATCATCAAGGGAATCGAGGGTGAAGCATGGCGGGATGAAAGGAAGGATCTGATATTTGTTGCAACATTGCAGGACGAAATCTGGGGGAGCTGGAACCTTCGTGCCAGAGTAGAACCGGGCGATGGCGACTCCGAACTAAATCTTAATACGCTTGAGGTTTCGTTATCGAGGAACTTACTGGAGAGCCTTCCTTTTGTGCCGAAGGTTACATGGGAGCATGTCAAATTAAATGGGTTGACCTCGGTGATCATGGATTTGTTTTTTGACGGGAAGAAAGATACCGTTGATTACAAAATTGGGCTCGAGCCTAAAAAAACTTCGGTAAATATTCCGATCATCAACTTGGATGCTGTAGATGCCCAAGGGAAAGTTGATATCGACAATGGTTTGGTGAAAATACGTGAAGTTCAGGGTCGTGCTGCCAATGGTATTATCGAATTGACCAAGGCGGAATTAGACTTTCGTACCGATAATTATCAGATGGATTATGATCTAAAAATCAAAGAGATGCGGATTCAAGATTTGCCCGATGCCTGGGGCCTAAGGGATAAAAAGGGTAGTTCGTTTGTGCAGGGTGTGGTTGGGGGTTGGGCCAAGTTAAAATTTCTGCACGACCCAGTAAAGGGGATGCAAACTTCAGGTTCGGGCCGGGGATTGATCGAGCAGGCCAAGCTGCTAGGGTTTTCTGCAAAGCCTATTCCGTTAGAGCTTAAATCCGATGGTGCAGGGTTCAAGCTTGCGCCTTTGCCTGCCAACCCCGGGCTGTTGCCCGCGGTTCCTAAAACTGAAAAGCCCCCGCCCAAGGTTCAAAGCAACAACTCACTTTTCTTTCAGACTGAAGTTCATTTTGAAGATATTCCTGCTCGGGATCTTTTTGCAATGCTTGGGACTAGGGCCCCTGATGGAATAGCAGGTAAATTAAAACTTGATTTGCAAGTGGGCTTCCCGTTCGAAAAAGTTCATGATTATGAATCCTATCTGGGGCAGGCCCGGGTCGAGTTTAAAAACATGTTACTGTCCGGCATTCCTGTTTCAGATTTTCAAGCGGATGCCCAGATGCAAAATGGCGAGATTATACTATCTGAATTGGTAGCAAAGCTCGGGGCGAAAGGGGATTCTTCCAAGGGGAAAATTGCACCAGGTGAAATCATCGCAGCGGGCAGAATCGATATACGGGAAAAGGGAATAGTCCACCTGCGGTCGCAGGCATCCTCTGTACCAATGGGGCTTTTTTCGATCTGGATGCCTGAACTTGGTAAACAAACTTCCAGCACTATTTCCTTTGGCTTGGATGCGAAAACTAATGTTGCAAAAGTGCTTGAGCCTTCCGCATGGGAGGCTGGTTCCCTGTTTCGAATTGATAATTTTTCCTTCAGGGATTTGTTGTTTCCAACAGTTGAGGGAAGGCTCAATCTTTTTCAAGGCAGGTTGGAAGCCTCCGACCTAGTTACCTCTTGTCAGGTTGGGAAGCTTTTGGGCCAAGCCACACTTCACCTAAATCATTCCATGCCCTTTCAGTGCAAGCTTAATGTTAAATCACTGAACTCTAGTAATGCCTACCTTCTATTCAGCAAGGAAAAGTTCTTTTTTGACCCGAATGGCTTGGGCGAGATTGAGGCTATTGCTTCAGGTACTTTTTCACCATTAGATTGGAAATCTTCCGGGAAACTTATTTTCGACAAGTTAACTCTAGGCCGATTTTTGTTAGAAAAAAATCATGTTGAATGGCGAATTGATCCTAACAAGCTTGTGTTTAATGATGCGGGCGGAAATATCATGGGCGGAAGGTGGAGCGCGGATGCTGAAATACCTCTCGCCTCTCTTAGTACTGGAAATATCAAATTAAACATCCAAGATATTGATGCAGGTTTATTGGCCCGAACTGCAACGGAAAAAGAGCTCCCCATTAAAGGAAAGTTAGGCGGAATCATCCAAACCAACTTCTCCGCCCAAGATAATAATGGCGAGAGGGAAGTCCTTTTCGCTGCAGATCTTAACTCCTCTGGGTATGAAATTTTAGGGATCCCACTAAGGCAGACCAAAGCCTTTATCAACTGGAAACGTGGTTCCCTGCAGGGGAATGTGAATACTGAATTCGCGGAAGGGCATGGGAAATTAGACTTTAATCTTAGTTCGGGTTCCAAGGCTAAAATGACCGGGAACTTGAATATCAATGGTATCAAAATGCGCCAACTTCTTGTTGCTATGGATGCAAATGATCAATTGAGAAGACTGGATGCGGTTTGTAATTTAGATTTGCCCTACGAGATGAATGTCGACAATCTTCAACTTTCTGCAAATGGGAAACTCGTACTAAACAGAGTCAGCCATTCGAATTATTTACTGAGTGATTTGTTGCAGGGGAATGTGGTGGTGGAAAAGAACGGGATTACCATCAAGGATATCGCGGGAAATCTGGCCGATGGGCAATTACGCGGCATAGCAGTGCTTAACTTGGAAAATATGGAAAGCAGTTTTTATAAAGGCACGCTTAATCACGCAGAGATGGCAAAACTGTTTGCTCCCTGGATGGCAAACCTTAAACCCTCCGGGAAGTTGGATACAAGATTCAGCGGAAAACTTGGACGGGAAATAACTGCGAACGGCGAAGCGTTTGCAATCGGGTTAAAGTTTTATGGGGCAGAGTTCGGTGATTGGAGGTCGCCTTATGATTACTCTGTTGCTCCTTCGAGAGGGGCAGGGAATTTTGTAATGCGCGACATTTCCGGATCCGTTGCGGGTGGCAAGGTGTATGGCGCAACCGAATACCGCTGGGGTGTGGGTAATGCCCTTTCAGGAAACCTTCGCTTTCAGTCGCTGGAGATGAAGGCGCTACAGGCGCAGTTTAGTGATACCAGATCGCCCGGGTCGGGAACGGTGCAGGGGAAACTTGTTTTTGCTGGCAAGGATGTTAAATCTTTAGATAATATTACTGCCAACCTCGAGGGTACCCTTACTCATAGTAGGGCGCAGGGTATTCCCATCGTAAGGGATTTGGTTCCTTTCTTGCCTGTTGCTGCGACCGGGACTTTTTTTGATAAGGGTGAATTAAAAGCCCGTATGGATCGTGGAATCATTCGTATTCAAAGGCTTGCCCTTTCCAATGCTTTGGTTATGGTTTTAATCGAAGGAAATATTTCTTCCCAAGGGCAGATGGATCTTGAAGCTACCGCAAGAACGGGCAGCCTTTCTGTCCTTCCCGAGGGGATGCGAAACTTGGGGTTAAAAATGCCAGCGATTGGCGCAGTCCCCCTCGAAGTTATTTCCCAAGCGACAGGCGCGCTTGCAGCAGGTATTTTACATTATAAAATCACAGGGAATTACAAGAACCCCATTGTTAAGAGTGTGCCACTTACCTTACTTACAGAAGAATCCATGCGCTTTTTCTTTGGCAGGCTCACACCAGCCGGTCAGTAATTATTTTCGTACTTCTCCTCTTGCAAGCAATTTTATTTCTGGTAAATCGCCCTTCATGTGGGGATTTTGTTGTTAAATTGGAAGAAATAAGTCGAACAGGCATGAATATCAAACAGGGGTTAATCTTTAAACTGATTTGGATCATTGGGATGCTGGCGCCCGTAAGTGGTTGCCAAAGCCCCATGTCGATCTTTTCTGTTTGCCAAGATGGAAACACTTTGCTTGATTCTGCCCGTAGCATGAAAAACACGGTTACCGAAATTCCAGAAGTCCCCAGAGAATTAGATAAAGGCTTAACTTCATCCCTAACTGCGGAACCAGGTGATGTTTTGCTGGTTCAACCTGCGGACCTTGATTCACCAATCCGACTTCCTGGTGATCAGCCTGTATTACAGGATGGGACTATAAGTTTAGGGAAATATGGCCGTCTGCCGGTTGCAGGAAGAACCCTTGATGAAATCGAATCGATGGTTAAGGCGCAAATAAGTTCTGTTGTTAAGGATGCAGGCCCCATCACCATTAGGTTGGTAAATAGACAAAGCAAAGTTTTTTATGTGGTAGGCGAAGTGAATGCTCCAGGAACTTTCCCTCTTACAGGTCGTGAAACGGTTCTTGATGCCATCTTACAGGCAGGCGGTTTGAACGATAAAGCTTCCCGAACAAATATCGTGGTTGCAAGGCCGACCCCTCCGGGTAGTTGTCGGATCGTGCTTCCAGTATGTTTCAAAGAAATTGTGCAATTGGGCGATACCACCACCAATTATCAGCTTGCGCCTGGGGACCGGGTGTTCATCCCTGCCAAGGATTTCTGGAAAGATAAATCCCCCATTGCTAAAGGGCCTAACCCTTTGTGCTGTAAGGATCAGGAAGCTTGCAAGATTCCGAAGGTGAAAAATTGGGTGGGTGAAGCCCCACCTCTAGATCAAAAACCGATTGAAGAAAAACCGATTTCTCCCATATCTCAGAAGTAGCCCCTAAAGCACCTGCATCTATTAACAACTTTCATAATTGATTTTGCTATCTTTTCAGGAAAAGCTGGATTTTTAGCTCCAGCTTCTGTTAAAATAAAGATGTGGAGATTGGACCCAAGATTAAAGGAAAATGCAATGAACTATGATTCTAGTATGCAGGAAATGACTTACGCAGGCTCCGCTAGGCTCACCTTTATTAAAAAAACATACGCACACTTGGCTGGTGCGATACTGGCATTTGTAGCACTTGAAGCCGTTCTTTTGCGAACCATAACCGAACAACAGATCATGTCTGTTTTTGGTGGTTCGTCTTGGTCGCTTTTGATTGTGATGCTTGCCTTCTGGGGCGCTAGTTATGTTGCTACCATGTTGGCCCAGTCTGATTCTGCCCCCGCAATCCAATATTTGGGACTTGGCCTGTATGTGGTTGCAGAAAGTTTGATTTTCCTGCCGATTCTTTATGTCGCAACCCATTATATGAAAGATCCTAACCTGATTCCCGCAGCAGGCGCTCTTACGCTTTGCGTTTTTGCAGGCCTAACTATTTCCGTGTTTGTAACCGGAAAGGATTATTCTTTCCTGGCCCCTGCCCTTTCAGTGGGAAGTATGCTGATTTTTGGTCTGATCATTTGTTCGATGATCTTTGGTTTTTCGTTGGGGCTTATCTTTTCTTTCGCGATGGTGGGATTCATGAGCGCATACATTCTTTATGAAACCTCGCAGGTTATGTTGACTTTCCCTACGAACAAGCATGTTGCAGCTGCTTTAATGTTGTTTTCCTCGGTCGCAACCCTATTCTTTTATATCTTGAGAATCCTCATGGCTTTCAATAGCCGTGATTAGTCTCGGTTTGTCGTAATAAGTATTAAAAGCCTCCCATATTAACATTTGGGGGGCTTTTTTATGTGATACCATTGCTTTTTCTCCGAACAACCTGCCAATTCACACTGTGTAGATCCTAATAAATCCATCGGATCTTAATTATTTTGTTGTGTTATATTAAAAATACCGATACTTTTAGTTATCAACGTTGTTTAATTAATTGTTAATCTTCATGCCATCCTTGATTGAATTCCTGCCTTTTGAATTTATTATTAATTAGGAAGAATCATCATGAAATCGTGCTACCAATGGAAACAGATTTTTGCTGTTTGCGTGGTTGTACTATTTGGTTTGCATGGCACAGCCCGTGCCGAAGTTCAACTTCCTGATGGCACCGTAATTAAAACAGTCGACTTCGAAAAACATATCGTAGGGCTCTTTGGCCGATCTGGCTGTAACCTTGGTTCCTGCCATGGTTCCTTTCAAGGTAAAAACGGTTTTAGGCTTTCCCTTTTTGGATATGAAGCTGAAAAAGATGGCATTTCCGTAAGCAGGGAAATGAATGGCAGGCGTATCGATTTAAATAACCCCGATAATAGTCTTTTGCTTTTGAAAGCCATGGGCTTGACCGAGCACGCAGGTGGCAGAAAGTTTTCTGCAGGCTCTTGGCAGCACAAGTTGATCAAGGATTGGATCGTTCAAGGCGCCCCGCTAACCAAAGGTAGTGGAGAGATCAAATCCCTTGATGTCACCCCTAAAGAAATCCCCTTCAATAAGCCAGGCGAAAAAATCAATCTTAAGGTGATGGTTTCCTTTGCAGATGGTACCAGTGAAAATATCACTGCCCTTAGCGAATTTCGAACCTTGGACGATGGCGTTGCTGAAGTCAGTCCCTCCGGGTTAGTTACCAGCAATCGCGCAGGAGACACTTCGATTATTGTTGCTTACCGAGGCACGGTATTTCCAGTCCGCGCAATGGTTCCGCTGGATGTAAAGCCTGGCTATAAGTACCCGAGTGTGCCTGAAGTTAATTACATCGATAATCTTGTTTTTTCGAAGTTGAAGAGGCTCAATATCGAACCAAGTGGGCTATCAGGCGATGCAGAGTTTTTGCGCAGAATCACGATTGATGTGATAGGCACATTGCCTAGCCCGAATGATATTCGTGCATTTGTTGCAGATAAAGATACCAACAAACGAACCAAAAAAATTGATGAACTGTTGAAGCACCCAATGCATGCGGCTTTGTGGGCAACGAAATTTAGCGATATCACTGGTAACAATACCGATGCTATCGAAAACCCCCAGAACCTTAGGGTCAAAAAAAGCCAAATGTGGCATGATTGGCTAAGGAAGCGCGTTGCTGAAAACATGACCTACGACAAAATCGTGGAAGGTGTACTTTGTGCAACCAGCAGGGATGGCGACACGCCCGAAGACTATGTAGTTAAAGTCAATAAACTCGATGAAGAATTGACCAAAGGTTTTGTAGAATCTTATGCAGGAAAACCCACCTTGGATTTGTTCTGGCGTAAACAAGGCGCGGTTACTTTAGACCAGTGGGGCGAAAAAACTGCTGCAGCTTTCATGGGCGTTCGACTCGAATGTGCCCAATGCCATAAACACCCCTTTGATCGCTGGACCCAAGCCGATTATCGTTCATATGCAAATGTATTCACACAGTTGGCCTATGGCGCTTCCCCCGAAGCTAAAAAGTTGATTGATGCTGAAAATGCAGAACGCAAGAAAAACGCAACAGGAACTAACAACAATAATATTAGCATCGTCAAAGAGGTGTATTTAACTTCTGTGGTAGCAGGCAAGGGCGGGGCCAAGGGGCTAACCCATCCCGAAACGAATCTTCCATTGGTGCCCAAGGCTTTGGGTGGCCCTGAAATTAAAATGGAAGCAGGCGTTGATGCCCGTAGGAAGTTGTTTGAATGGTTGAAAACTCCTGATAACCCTTACTTTGCACGAAGCTTTGTCAATCGGGTTTGGGGCCATTACTTTGGCGTCGGTATTGTGGATCCGCTCGATGATTTTTCAATCGCCAACCCCCCTTCAAATCCAGCTTTGCTAGACGCATTAGCTAAGGATTTTATCGACAGTGGTTTTGATATCCGTAAGCTCGAAAGAAATATCCTGCTTTCCCGGGTTTATAACCTGACTCATGTTCCCAATGAAACGAACCGTCTTGATGACAACAACTATTCCCACTGTTTTATTCGACCAATGATGGCGGAAGTGGTAGTGGATGTGCTTTGTGCAGCAACAGGTATGGTAGAAAACTTTGGTGCTGAAGCTCCTAAGAGTGCCAGAGCTATTGAAGTTGGAGCTAGCAGGGTTAACTCTAGCATTAGTTATGCTTTCCGGATTTTTGGCCGCCCACCTCGTACCGCAGCTTGCGATTGCGAACGATCCATGGAACCAGCATTACCCCAGAAATTATACCTGATGGCTGATACGAACCTGCAAATCAAGGTTGAATCGCAAGGCAACATGATCAAGAAAATACTTGCAGAAAACTCTGATGACCAAAAAGCACTCGAAGAAATGTTTCTTTCAACTTTAAGCAGGTTGCCGAACGATCGCGAAAAGAAACACTTTGAAGAATACCGTGCTAAAAGCATGGATAGAAAAACGGCGTTTGTCGACACCCTCTGGGCGTTGTTGAACACCAAGGAGTTTATTTTTAATCATTAAGATTTTGTCGGCTTGCTAATCACAAGCAAAGTTCCAAGTTTGCCCTGGGAACTATAGGCAGAATGAAACTTAAGGGCACCAAAGGATTTATCATGGCTGCTAATTTTGCTTCAGATTGCGAAGGGTTTAACCGCCGTAACTTCTTAAGAATTGGCGCAGGCGCAGGACTTCTTGGCCTTAGCCTTCCTGAAATCTTAAAACTAGAAGCCCAATCCGCTGCTAAAAGAAATGGCGTTTCATCTTCCCAAAAAGCTGATTCCATTATCATGGTCTGGCTCGCTGGCGGACCTGCCACCATTGATATGTGGGATTTAAAGCCTGATGCCCCTGAAGGCATTCGTGGCGAATTCAAGCCCATCAATACCTCTGCCGCTGGTATTCAAATCAGCGAACATTTGCCCAAGATGGCGAAAATAGCTGATAAAACCACGATCGTCCGCTCCATCTATCACTCAATCCCTTCCCATGGCCCTGCAACGGTGTTCATGACTACCGGAAACAAGCCAACTCCAGCTCTTCAGTACCCTTCAATGGGTTCGCTGGTAAGTAAACTTGCCAAGGGCGAAGAAGGTGTACCTTCCTATGTTTCATTCTCGGATATCCGTGGAGGCACCGCAGGTTCATCTGGCTATCTCGGCACCGCTTATAATCCTTTCCTTGTTGAAGGTAACGCAGGTGGCGAAGGCAAAGGCAAGGCAACGCTAAAGGTTCGTGGAATCCAACTTCCTACCGACTTTACCTTGGATGAATTGAACAACCGCGACAAATTGCTCGCTGGATTTGATTCAACCTTCCGCGAAGTGGATAAAAAAGCAGACCTTATCCAAGGCTTTGATGCTTTCCATCAACAAGCTCTTGATATCCTTCGTTCTGACAAAACCCGCAAGGCTTTTGATCTGACTCAGGAAAAACCTGAAACCAGGGCTCGCTATGGTGCTGATAACTTTGGCCAAAGCGCACTTGCTGCAAGGCGACTTGTAGAATCTGGCGTTCGCTTTGTAACCATTAGCATTGGTGGTTGGGATACCCACAACAAAACCTTCGAATCACATTCGAAGAAGTTGCAACCCACCTTGGATAACACTCTCTCAGCGCTTATTTCCGATCTTTCTGATCGCGGAATGCTGGACCGAACCATGGTTTATTGTGCGGGCGAATTCGGCCGTACTCCTAAGGTTAACAAAAATGTTGGCCGTGATCACTGGGCCAGATCTATGGCTGTGGTCCTTGCAGGTGGCGGATTCAAGCGCGGTTATGCTCATGGAACCACCGATGGCCAAGGCATGGCTGCTGCAACGGATCCTTGCCTTCCTGATGATGTTTCATCGACGATTTTTGCAAACCTTGGAATCGATCCCAAGACCGAGCTTAATTCTTCAACAGGCAGGCCAATCCAGTTGTTCCGCGAAGGAACCATTGTCGATAAATTGCTTGCATAATTGGAATTTAAACCAAAGGCCCCCAGCTAATCCCTGGGGGTTTTTTTATTGCCTTTACAAAGGGCAAAGTAATCAAGATGCAAAATATGGACGCATCTTTGGTTTTATGCGATCATAATTAGCATGTTAATTTTCTGTTGCAGGGGTGATGCCATGTTTAAGCAGTACATGATTTTGGTGGTCCTGTTTTTTGTAGTTGTAAATAATCAAGCCACTTCAATTCAGATCAACCAGCCATCGATTTCCGAAATGATTAAAGCATTAGGGGATTCCTCGTTTGAAGTTCGGGAAAAAGCAGAAAAGGATTTAGGATTAGCGGGTGAACCCGCGCTTGAGCAATTACGCAAGGAAAGAAAAAGTGAAGACCCTGAAATCAGACGAAGGGTTGAGACTCTGATCAAGAAAATTGAGATGGAATCAGATAACAAAAAGCTGATTGATCCAAAGAAAATCACGATGAAGCATTCGGATATCCCCGTTACCGAAGTGATAGCAGATTTGGTGAAGCAATCGGGGTATCGGATCGTGTTAGAAGATAAAAGCCGTGCGTTGGAATCAAAAAAGATCAGCGTGGAAATGAAGGAAGCTACTTTTTGGGAGGCGCTTGAAACAATATCCATGAAGGCAAATTTGGTGGAAGTTGCAGGCCTGCAGGGGGCAGCGGGGAATCCTATTAGGGTTGAATTCCCGAAGCCGAATGTATTTCCGAGAGCCGTACCAAAACTGGTACCTCCACCAGTGCCCCCAAAAGAAGTGGAAGAGCCAAAGAAGGGTGTAAAAAATGATGTGGGGCCACAGGCTATCAGGGTTTTATTTGTACCTCAGGAAAAAGCTCAGCCAGTTGCGCCTCCTGCAGTTTTGCCCCAACCTTTATTGCCTCCTGGAATTGGGCAGGTCTTTGGGCAGATTGCAATCGGGATGGACCAATTACCTGCAGGCCGGGCCAAAGAAAATGTGATCATTCTTAAAGAAGGAAAATTTGATTTATTACCAACAGATAACCGATCCGCTTACAGAATTCGTTTGTTAAAAAATCCTGAAACCGTGTTTGGAAAACCTGATGATAAGCACATCCTTATTGGGTTGGAAGTTACGCCCGAACCCCGGTTTAAATTGCAGGAAATCACCGGAGTA
>CAJCCR010000179.1 GCA_903960945.1 uncultured Planctomycetaceae bacterium | reverse complement strand
TGGCTGGCAAGATTTCGGTATAAATTTAGATCGATTGCTTCGACAATAAACTTCACACTTCGATCGGCGAATGCAAAGTTCCCGCCTGCGGTATGCCTGCTTCGGAATGAATAAAGATTGGGCCAATCGCCTGAATTATTGAAACCAGGTTGTCCTGTAACTAATCTATTATTGAGGGGTATGGCGCATGTACCCGTGGCGTAGTTGGAACGAACCCAGCCGCAGTGAGTATGGTCGATTTGGGCGTTGGGAAAATCGCCTTAACAAATCTGGCAATAAGATTTTGAAGCGGTATAAAACCTTAGGCAATGATTTCCTTCAATACGCCGGTGCTGTCACCATGCCTTTCGGATTCAACGCCAACACCATGGAGCATCGCCAGCCAAGCATTGCAAAGAGGAGTATCTTTCGGGGCGACAATGTTGTGGCCAAGCTTTAGGTTGGCACCACGCCCAGCGATGATTGTGGGGCAGTTACTTAGTTCATGCCCGGTGCGTATGTTGCTGCCGTATGCAAGGGCGACATTGTCAAAGAGGCTGGTGCCGTTCGTCTCTTTTGTCGCTTTCAATTTGTCTAGGAAGCCGGCCAGCAATTCGCTTTGAGCAAGGTCACGGCGTTGGGATGCGTCCAGTTTTTCACCAAGGGTGGTATGGTAATGGCTCATGTCGTGTGGGTGGACCTTGATCCCTAGGGCTGTAAGCAGGGTGTTCACAGGCTGGCGAAATGTCATTACCCTTGTACTGTCTGTCTGCATGGCTGCGATCATGATGTCGTATATAAGCTTGATTTCTTCGCGCCCATCCACCCCCGGTTTTGGCTCGGGTATGGGTGATTTGGGTTGAGGGACCCCGATCCACTGTTCTTCCTTTGCTAGCCGGGTTTCGATATCCCGTATTCCCTGGAAATATTCCTCAAGTTTTGCGTTGTCGTTCTTAGCCAAGCCTCGCTGCATGGATCGTGCATTATCCAAGACTGCATCCAAAACACTTCGTTTTTGTGTCAGCATAGCTTTTTGCAGATCAATCGGGGTTGTGTCCTTTGCAAAAAGTTTGTGATATGCCGCCATGGGGCCGTTTAGCCCTCCAACAGGCTTTCCACTCACATCCCATGCCATGGACAAACCCGGGCCATGACCGCTTAAGTCGCCAGTTTGGCTACCATTGAATTGTAAGGAAGAAAATCTGGTCTTAAGCCCAAGTTTAGAAGCAGCCACTTGGTCGGCACTAATGTTATTGTGGAAGCTTTGCCCTGGTTGTGCATACCTGTTTGCCCCGGTAAGCCACATGGTGCTTCCCCAGTGGCCTTCGTTGGAATATTTGTTCCATAGCCCTTGTACCACGCTAAAATCAGACTTGTGTCTTTCAAGCGGTTTAAGACCTACAGGCAGTTCATAATCCTTTCCAAGGTTTTTGATATCAGGGTACCAGGTTTTTTCGGTAATACCCCAGCCGAACCCTAGGAAAATCAGCCTCTTGGGGGCAATCGATGGAACGGCCGCTCCGGCAAATCGCCTGACGCCCAGTGAGTCCAGCATGGGTAGGGCAATTAATGCGGTGCTGGATTGTAAAAAGTGGCGGCGATGTGTCATGGAAAGTACCTCAGATTTATAATTATTATCGACTGCTACAGTATAAAACTAGACCCTTACTTGGTGTGAAACTCGCGACTGGAAACAAGGGAGTGTATAAATTCCCTGAATCCATAGTTTCGGGACTTTACGGTATTAATCATTTCCTTGACCAAGGCATCATCAGTGAAACCGATAGGCCGGCCCAAGCCATATTCAATTAGTACTGTGCTAAGACCTTTGGCAAAGTCATCTTTTTTTGCAAAAATGATGTCCCGCAACTCGACAAAATTGCTGAAAGAAGATCCCTTGTGAAGACTGGCGGATGGATCAATGATCCATGTTTTATTTGCTCCCTTGATCGGTTTCCCATTCTCATCCATGACCTGGTAACTGTCTTCAGTGCGCCATTGGCCCACGGCATCAAAATTTTCCAACCCAAAACCAATGGGGTCGATCTTTCTGTGGCAATTTGCACATTGGGGGCTTTCCTGATGGGCCAGAAGCCTTTCCCGAGTGGTTAAAGCTTTTCCTGCAAGGCGCGTGATTTGGGGTACATTTGCAGGGGCGGGCGGAGGAGGATCATTTAAAAGTTTTCTCAAAACCCAGGCACCTCTTTCCACGGGGCTTGTTCGGTCTCCGTTTCCGCCCATCACATGGATGGCTGCCATGCCAAGCAGGCCGCCCCGCGGAGAACCATCTGGAAGCATGACTTTCCGGTAGGTGTCACCCGTGACACCGGGAATTCCATAGTACTCTCCAAGTAAGTGATTGATCACCACATAATTTGACTTTAAAAGGTCGGTTACCGGTGCATTGTGAATTAATAAATGCTGGAAGGTTTCATACACCTCATTTTTTGCTGCAAGCCGGGTGCTGTCGTCAAATTGTGGATACTTGACACGGTTGACCTCAAAAAAATCCAGCCGATCCATTCCCAACCATTGAAAAACAAAACCCCGTATAAAATCCATCGATCTTGGGTCATCTAGAAGTCGGTTTGTTTGTTCAGCAAGCACATTGGCTTTCATTAACTCGCCATTTTTACCGAGTTCGAGCAATTCCCGGTCTGGCGGGGCACTCCATAGGAAATAGGAAAGTCGCGAGGCAAGTTCAGATCCTGTGAGTGGCCGGCTTCGATTGTCAGCGGATGGTTCCGCCAAATACAGGAACATCGGGGAAGCCAAGATAATTGCAAGGGTTTCCTTGAAGGCGATTGACGGTTTTAACCCAGATTTTACCTGGTTGGAATAAATCGTGGTTAGTTGATTCAAATAGCTTGGTGGGGGTTCGGTGCCTCGAAATGCTTCTCTTGCAAACCGTAAAAATGCCGCTTTCACCTCGTCGGTAGAAGGTGCCTTGGCATTATCATCCAGGATCATGCCAATTGCTTCCAGACCGGGGGAAATCAATTTCGAAGCGTCATTAATTCTTTCAATTTCGATGTAATCAATCCAAAGAACGGCCTCTGGACCAATTCCATTTCTTTTCACGGCCTCGCTGCGCTTTCTTCCCCCATCTTCGTTGTTATCCCAGGTGCCTTTTTCACGGATGAACAAGGTCCGGTCTCCACTGTCAGTTTGTGACTTGTTTAATTTAAAGGGCATTTCTATCAATTGTGGACTTTCAAAAGTTCCTGTTACTTCAAAAGCGGCCCTAACCATTCCGTTTCTTGGATGAAAGCCCACTTCCAGAAAACGCTGCCCTGGCTTTGCATTTTCGGAGGCTGCAATTTTCACTCTTAAGATATAGTCACCACTTTTCCAATCGTTTGGAACTGGCATTTGTAGGAACCCAAGAGCCATTACCGCAGGGTGCATGGTGGGTGTTCCAAGGTAGGCGCCACTGTCTAATTTGGGCTGTTTCAGATAGTATTCGTGATATTTTTGCCAGTTTTCAGCAAGGGCGGCATTTGCTTTATCAGCATTATTCTCGGTGGATTGAAACCCAAAGGATTCCGGCGATGGGGCCCCAGTTATTTTGTCCCATGAGCGCCGGAATAGTGCATCATTTTTGGAGTTTTTCCTGATTGTTTCAACCATGGTTTTATTTTCTGCCCGGGCTGCGGCCTGTTCCACCGCCTTGACCCAGTTTTTGGCCCGATCACGATCTTGAATTTGGCTGGACACATACTTGGAAACCTTTTCGTTAGCAGTTTCGCATTCGTAGCGAACCTTTGAAAGCCCCGGAGCCGATATGGAATTTAACTGCCGGTTATCACCGATCTGGAACTTTGCAGGCATTGGGGCCACGATTTTTCCAGCATCTGTAATCCGTTCGATTTCCATCCAGTCCACCCAAAGGGCAAGCTCTGGTCCAATCCCATTTTTTGATTTGCCGGAATTGAAAATCTGCCTTGTTTGCAAGTAGTGGTCATTGCTGCCTTTTTCTCGGATAAACAAGGTGCGATTGTCTCGGGTGAAATGTTCCTTGGTAATTTTAAGCGGAATTTCAATAACCTGGGGCTTGCCAATAGTGCCTGTCACCTGGTGGGTGCTTATCACCTGTCCGTTCCTAGGATGGATACCAAATTCTATAAACCGTCGTTCCAAGGGAGAGTTTTCAAGCGCACCGATTCGGATTCTTACCATGTAATTTCCAACAGGCCAACCATGGGGAACTTGGAGGCTTACGAAGTCGTTTCCGTAATCGCCCGCCATAATGGTTAGGTATGCTCCGGTATCAAGGTGTTTTTGGCGAAGATAATTTTCATGGTAGGGTCTCATGTACCCGCTGCCCTGCTTGGTTTCGTAATTCAGGGCGCCATTTGCTTTGTCCGCATTGTTCTCAACAGTGCGAAAACCATATTCCTCTGGAGCAGGGGCACCTTTTATCAATCCCCAGGAACGCCGGAATGTTGCATCGTTTTTTGAATCTTTGCGCAGCTTTTCTACGACCTCTGAATTTTCGGGACGAGAGGCAGCACTATCGACAGCTTTTGCCCAACTTTTGGCCCTTTCCAGTTCATCCAATGTGTCTTGGTATTTTTTTTGTATCCGTTTCAAGGAATCCTCAGATTCATAGCGTAAATTTCTTTGTTCACCAGCAGATTTTTGCCAAAGAAAAGCCTCTTCAATGGCTTCACGACCAAGGGCCTGATATTGTTCAAATTGGTTCCCTGACATGAATAAATTTTGGCCTGCGGTGTCAAAACCACCAGTTCCCGTGTCACCTGGAAGTTCACTGACATTAATTTCCACACCTAGTAGTTCTTTAAGGGTGTTTTTGTATTCGCGGCGATTAAGTCGCCTCATGGTAATAATGCCCTTCTGGTCAGTAAGGCTTTTTCTTGCAAGAACCATAGCTTTGGATAGGTCGTCTAGAAAATCAGTCTTTGCGACTGAAGGCAATTGTTTTTGATTTTCGGGTGGCATTTCGCCGGAATTGATCGCATTTAATACTTTTTGCCAGCGCTCTGCGGTTTCTATCTCACTTATTTTATAGGGAAGGTTATCGAGACGAAATTTCCCTTTTTGATTTCGCTCATCGTGGCATTTCAGGCAATACATATCAAGGATTTGCCTGTGTTTGGAATCCATAACAACGGAATTGGATGGTTCTTCGCCAATTGAAACCGAAGTGAACCAATCAGCCATCATGATCAATGCAAATGCAACTAAAGTGAGTTTAATGAAGAAATTTTTCATGGTGTGGATTCGCCTAAAAACAATCAAGCAAGATTTTTAGTATAACCAATAGAAATTAAGAAGGTAAGAAATTTTCAATTCATTTGCATTTAAGCAAATCACTTGTCTTTGCAATTAATTAATAGACTAATATGCCTATTCACTTTTATTAACGGGAATGTGCCTAGCTCCTTTAAAGTAATACCCTGCTTAAAAGCATGAAAATTGATACTTTTCTCGATTTTTTAAAGTCATCAAAACAATCTTGGCAGGCTTTTCAGTTTTAAATTGATGACCTTGTTTTTCAGCACTTGATTGAAGAACAATTGGAAGGTTTCTAATCATTCCAGATGAGCATTTCGGAGACGCCGCTGCGGGCTTTGCCTGCGTGAGTGAAAACAACCCTGACCTTGCTGGCTTTCACGGGGTTGAAAGTAATTTGGTTGAACTGCCCGCCGATTGGTTTTTCGGGAAGTTTTTTGGGAGACAGCACTTCTTTCCATTCCGTTCCGTTCCAGAATTGAACATCGTAATTGGTTGGCGGTTGGACTCCTCCGCGATCATCATAGATCCCAAGTTCGATTTTACTGAAGGACTTTTCTGAACCAAAATCGACCTCGAGCCAGTCGGAAGAGTTTGGCGATTCGTAACTAGTCCAGCGGTTAGTGGGGGAGGGAAGGAAGTTGGTTTTGCCATCGATTGCAGAGGCGGGTTTGCCCCCAAAGCGGTCGGCATAAGATGCTGAAGCTTTTGGAAAGGGTAGGTTGCCCGAATTAAAAGCAATATTGCCTAGCGGGTTAATTGGTTGTGAGACTGGTAGAAGGGCATCGCCCCAGATTTCAATTTCCGAGAGCCCCACCTTGGCGTTTTCAGGGTGAGCAAGCGTGATTCGAATTTTAGTCAGTTCCATCTCGGGGAACGTAATTGTATTGGCCATCCTTCCCATGGGCTTACCTGTGGAAAGAGTTTGGTTTGGGATGAGTGCCCAGGCATTGTTTTCCCAGTGTTCAAGGGCGAGTCGGGAAGGTGGCGTAACGTTTTTGCCATCATCGAGAAGATAAAGTTTAACGGAGTGAACTTTGCGTTTGCTGCCCAGATCGATGGAGACCCAGTCGGTAGGGTTGGGGGAACCTTCGCAGGTCCAGCGGTTGGGTGGAGAAATATGATACCAATAGTTTCCATCGATGAGTTTGGAAATCGGAGTTTTTGGGTTAACAAAAGAAGAAGCTAATCTGGGGTAATAATCGCCATCGTTGTTAACTGCATAATTGACTTGGACAAGATTAGATTTGATTGCGTTTTTTTCAAGCTGAGGGAGTTTTGCAGAAAGGGGGCCAAGATCTGGGCTATTGGCTATTTCCTTGCCATTTGCAAAAAGCCTAAGCCCCTTGCCTTTGTTGTACCTGCTGCCATCTTTGTCCCAAATAACACTAACAAGATGATCTTTGTACGTTACATCCGAAAGGGCGAAGTAAGGCCAAGATGTGGGAGCTAGCGGTTTGACTTCGAGGGTGTTGTCATCCCGGGGGACGATGCCAACCAAGCCGGTGATCAGAAGATCGTTGTATGAAGAGTGAAAATAGTGCTCGGAATGGTTGTAGCCATCATGGCCTTCGAAAGAACCGGTATCGGGGTTACAGGCTTCAGCTAGGTAGGGCACACCATTTTTTCGATGGGTTTTGGAAAAGGTTTTGAAAAGTTCAAAGTAATCTGATGAGTTGACGATGGTTTGGGGATAGTTTTGCAGTAGGTTTGCCATGGCTTTGAGGGTTTGGCTTGTTGCGTAGGGCCATGATTGGCCACTCCACCAGCAGCAAGATTTTTTTAGAAGGAACATGGGATCATTTCGTTCAACTGTGCTAGGGCCAAAAGGGGCTTTGAAGCCATCCGCCTGCAATAATTTTTTCCATGATTCTTCATAGCCTTTGTTGGCATCGGGCAGGTTGAATTGCCAAGGAACATAGCCGATCAGTTCCCTGCCATATTCGCTTCCTGCGTATTTTCCTGATTGGTAGGTGAGTGTAAGGGCATTAGTTTTGAATCCATCGGCTTCTTCATCGCGTTGGGAAAGAGGGAAGAAGAATTTTCGTTTGGGGTCCCAAAGCTGTTTTTGCAGATTATCCTTGATGCCCTCTGCTTTGGTGCGAAATAGGGTGGAGGTGTTTTTGTCGTTTGTAAGCTCTGCAATTTTGGCGATTGCGATTGCATCTGCATACATGTAGGAGTTGATGGTGGGCCTGAACGCGGGAGCCCCACGTAGGATGTCTTTTGTTTGTCTGCTGTTGATGTTGAATTCCATGCCATCATCGTGGCCGGTTTGCCAGAAAAGTCCAACTTTGGGGATGAAGAATCGTTTTTCCCAGCCTTCGTGATTTGATTTAAGGCTGGAAAGAAGTTCGGTAACGAAGGCAAGGTTGGGATGGACTTGATGAGTGGCCCAGACGGAATCGGCAAGCCAGGTGCTGTAGTTCCTGGGTTGAGCGCCCGGGGTTTTAAGCCAGTAGCGGCAATAATCTAGTGAATAGCGGTTGTTGCGTAGCCACCGGGCTTCATAAAGTTGGTGGCCTGCAGGGCAGGAAATTGCACCATACGTGCCCGACCAAAAAGGGCGGTCGATGAATTCCGTGAACGAGTACCCTGAATTGGCCGAACCATAGGTAAGGTGTTTGGTCAGAAGTTCCCAGCGATAATAGTAGGTGGTTTGAATTTCGGAATCGGGGCATTCGAAAAAAGGAATGTTCGATTTATACCAGTCCCAATCTTTATTATCCCAGAAGGTTTCTTTTTCGAGTAGCTCTTGTTTGGGCAGTAGAGAGGTTTGTGCCAAAACTGGTGAAACGAAGGCAAGGACAAAGGCGATTGCGAAAGGGAAAAGGCTATTCATAAAATCTATCCAATGTAAATCGTTTGGTAGTGAGGCATGTCAAAAATCATCGTAGTTCATTCGTGATTAAAATCTACTTTATTTGATCGATCAATTGAGATTTCATTCGGTGCGGATCACACGCTTGATAAACGCATCAGCCTTGATGGGATTTGCAAGAATCTTTGAAAGAATGTTAGATTTTTTTGATTGCCTTATCGATGAGCTAAAATGGCCAAAAAACAAAGTGAGGGAGTTTAGCTTAGTTCTGCTGTTTTCTTGGCAATGGAATTAGTTACTTTAGCATTGGTCGGAAACCCGCAGATTTAAAATGTGCATCCTTGGTAAGTGCATCGGAAAGTTTTAATTGTTTCATGACATGGAAACTTAAGCAATCGGTGAACGACCAATCTTGATCTGCATGTTTAAGGAAGAAGGCTTGGGTTGAAAAAAAACGGTCTGGATCAGTCCATTCGATCCTGCATGCTTGTGATTGTTCGAGCGTGGTGAAAAAGTTTGGCAACAAATGTCCGAACCCCCGTGCTTTCAGCAGTGTTGCTGTTTCATCTAAAATATAATCAGTCGTAACGAACCTGCGTTTTTGTTTTTTTGCACCAAATAAAATGCTTTCAGCTTCCTCGTGGGTGCTGTCGCCTTTGATTAGAAAGGCGTAGAAACCGCTGGTATCAATAAAAATATCATTTGTCATAAATGATGCCATCCATTTCGGCATTGCTTAGGGATGCCCCTTTTCCTATCCCGCTAAGCAGAAAAAATGGGTCATTTGGATCTTGCGTTTCCTGTATTATTGGTTCGATTCGGGCCACCGGGTTTCCTCTGCGGGTTAAAATCAGCGATTGCCCGCTTTGAACCTGCTTGATAATTTTCTCGGCATTAAGCCGAAATTCCAGCATGGATATCTTTTTCATGATTCACCTTTAAATAATTAACTTCAACTTCAACTTCAACTTCAATTTTATCAGTTAAGAGTAAGGGTTGCAATTGGAAAGATTGGTTCTGGTGAAAGGGTGGTGGTTGCTGCGATATTCAATGTTGAATAAACAATTCTTGGTTTTCTCATCTGTTGACGATGGTATTTGTTAGAATCGAATTCAATTGGAATTCTGTATTCACAAAAATATGGATTAATTTTGTGCTTACTGAAATAGGGCGCATGTTGGAAAAGGAACCCAGAAATCATGTTTGAGGAAAAGGGGATTGTAATAACAGAAACCCTTTTGAAATTGCCCCAGCAAACGATTACGCTTTCAGGAATAACTTCGGTAAGAAGTGGCTGCAATCCGGTGTATCCGGAGGCCAGTGGGAAAAAGGTTCTTATCTTTATGGTTAGTTTTATCTTATTGGAGAGTTTTTTCTTTTTGGTGATGGTAGCAAACTTCGAATTTTGGTTTATGGGGGTAAACCCCTTGGCAGTTTGGCGTGGGATTGGTTCTGGGAATGCAGAGAGTGTTTTGAACTTTTCGCTGGTTTTGTTCCTAACCACTATACAGGGTATAGTCTTATGTCAAATATTGAGGTGGTGGATTTCGCGAAAAAGGAGGCAATGGGTGCATTATATTGTGATCACCACGGCTTCTGGGGAAACCCGGCCCTTAGAAGATTTGGACCAAAGCTTCATATTAAGGGTGGTTAAAGCGTTGGAAAAAGCCCTTGGTCAAACAACTTAAACATTATGCATCTTCTCGGATGCCCTTGAGATTTCTATAATTGCTTTTTGAGTTTCATGCTATTGTTAATCAAATGGTAATATTTTTTCGCATACTTATAAAGCAGGTTGAAAAAGAATGATGGCGCCAACCTTTGCAATCTTGGAATGGTTTCCACCCGTGTTAAACATCCTGATTTGGTTAGTCAGTGTGTTTTTGATCCTTTTGATTCTGATTCAAAAGGGAAAAGGCGGAGGATTGGCCGGAGCCTTCGGCGGTCCAGGGGGGCAAAGTGCATTCGGTTCAAAAACCGCAGATGCCTTCACAAAAATCACGCTTTATGTTGCTGGAATCTGGGTTGCGCTGATTGTTATTATGATTTGGCTAGTTCAGCCTAAAATCGTAGTCTCCAGCCCGACCGATATATCGCAAATTAGTAAAGAAGGGATGCCTGCAGAAGGTGCTCCTGTGGATCCTACTCCAAAGGCGGAACCCGAATCCAAAGAAACTCCTAAAACTGAATCCAAGGATGACAAAAAAGAACCAGCCAAGGAAGCTCCTAAGGTAGAGCCAAAAGGCGCTGCAAAGGATGACAAAAAAGAACCAGTCAAGGAAGCTCCTAAAGTAGAGCCAAAAGGCGCTGCTAAGGACGACAAAAAAGAACCAGTCAAGGATGCCCCCAAGGTAGAGCCAAAGGGCGCTGCCAAGGATGATAAAAAGGCTGAAACTAAAAAGAACTAAGTGAGGCACAGCCTTTTAAAAGGCATGTGAAAGCCCGTGCTCTATAGCATGACAGGCTACGGAGAATCTTCCCACCAAGGTAAAACCTTGGCGGTTGCGATTGAGCTTCGTTCTGTAAATAATCGATATTTGAAGGTGTCATTACGGGCCCCAGAATCCTATCAGATTTTGGAACCAGAATTTGAAAAGGCCGTGCGTAAGTTAGTGCGTAGGGGAACGGTGCAGGTAAGTCTTCGAGTGCATCGGGTCAAAGAAACGCAAGAGCAGCCTTTGAGATTGGATGTTCTTAAAGGTTATTTGAATCAGGTGGCCAAGGTTGCACAGGAATCAAACCTGACTCAGGAAGCTTGCAATATATTGATGGGAAATGTTTTGCATCTGCCGGGGATAGTTCCCGAGGGCCAGGTTGGTGCAAAAACTTTGGATGAAGACTGGCCTCAAATTGAGAAAACCCTTGAGATAGCCCTAGGTAAGCTGCAATCGATGCGCAGTACCGAGGGCGGAGTGATGGCGCAAGAGTTAATGGCGCTTAGAAATAAGATTTGCGAGCACCTAGCTTCGATCAAGGTTTTGATCCCGCAGGTAATGGAAGCGTATAAGGATAGATTGCTGGATAGGGTGAGGAAATTGCTGGAGAGTACCGATGCTCAGATTCAGCCTTCTGATCTTATCCGTGAGGTTGCGATTTTTGCAGAGCGTTCCGATATTGCAGAAGAAGTGACAAGGTTAGACAGCCATCTGGAACAATTTGGCAAAGTTTTGGAGCAGGAAGAAGGGGCTGGCCGAAAGCTCGAGTTTCTCACACAAGAAATGGTGCGTGAAACCAACACCATGGGGTCTAAAGCTGCGGATGTGAAAATCACCCGCCATGTGGTTGAGATTAAGGGCGATTTGGAGCGCATTCGGGAGTTAATCCAGAATGTCGAATAGTACAAAACAAGCCTTTTTTGGGCCATTGATTATAATATCAGGGCCTAGCGGCAGTGGGAAATCAACCTTGGTAAAGGAATTACTGAAGGATAAGTCGATGCCTTTAGAGGGGGCGATTTCTGCAACCACCCGTACGAAGAGACAATTTGAAGTGGATGGTGTCGATTATTTTTTCTGGGACAAGGGAATGTTCCAGCAGGAAGTCGCTAAGGGTTCTTTTCTTGAATGGGCCGAGGTGTACGGCAACTATTATGGTACATTGATTTCAGAGGTAGATGCGCGAAGAAGGCGTGGTGCCGGGGTGGTACTGGAAATCGATGTTCAAGGTGCGGGCCAGATTCGGAAGACCGGGTCGGTGAGTCAAAGTATATTTGTGGTGCCTCCTGATATGAAGGCATGCGAAGCTAGGCTTCGAGCTCGGGGTACCGAAACTGAAGAAACGCTGGTCAAAAGATTGGCGAGTGCGAAACACGAGATGGAACAAGCAGTGGAATATGATTTCAAAGTCGTCAATGATGACTTGGAAAAAGCTGTAGAAAAGATCAAGGATTTTGTTAGACCGTTGTTTTTAGAAAGGTGATGCTAATGCTAGATGAACTTAAAGAAGAAGCCATTGTTAACCGAGTTGGTGGCCGCTTCAAGCTTTCAACCATGATTCAGAAAAGGCTTGCAATGCTTAGCCAGGGTGCTAAGCCTTTGGTTAACACACGCCATACCGATAAGATGGCAATTGTGTTGCAAGAGATTCTGGATGACAAAATATTTCTAGACAAGACGGGCGCGATTCAAGCTCGTGAGAAGAACGAAATGGATGCAACCCGCAGGGCGATGGAAGGTGATATTTCCGGTGAATTAGGCGCAGATTAATTAAGTTGAGGGATTTTTACTCGACGGGGTTGATTGAATGAGTGATTCGACCGAAAAGCCGACAGGTTCATCCGGAAAATATTCTTCTTTCCCTGGTGAACCTGTTTTTACTGATTCTCTTCCGAGCGATCAGGATTATGGTTATAAGCCATTATCGATCCTGGCGATTCTTGGGGCAGTATTGGGTGGCTTGTTTGTGTTGACGCTTGCAGGGGGCTTTGGTGCCTCATTTTTTTTTGGTACCCCTTGGATCATGTCGCCTTGGGTCATTTTCTGGCCTGCTTTTTCCATCTTGTTAAGCTTCTTTGCCTACACTCGGATCAAAGCTTCAGATAACACCATGGGGGGAGAAAAGCTTTCCCTTTGGTCGATGCAGATTACTGCCATTTTCATTTTGTGCTACTTTGCGAATTTTGCAGGCACTTACTTTGCAGTAAGAAATCAAGCGGATACTTTTGCCAGACAATGGCTTGGGGTCATCGCAAAGGGTGAGATTGACAAGGCGTTTTTGCTTACCCTAAAACCACCTCGTCCTTCTGAAGATTCCAACCTTAGAACCACTTTCGAAATTACTTATAACATTGCGCCAGACCCTTTAACTAAGGGTTCATATTCTGCATTCAAAGCTAAAGATTTTGTGCGATTGATTCAGTTTGCAGGCGATAGTGCGATCAAGTTTACGATGAAATCTGCAAGTTCCCCTGTTTATGAAATGGGCGGGTATCTGGTTAGGCTTATTTATGAAGTGAAAATACCAGATGGCACCATGGAAGTAGCAGTTGTTGCCCTTGGGCAGGAAAGCCCTACCGGTGGATATAAAGGCAGGCAATGGCAGGTTCTGGTAGATGGAACTGAGATGGTTCAAAAGTTAAAAACAAACGATGAGTCGCGCAAGAAGTTTGAGCTTTCTGTTTCTGCAACGGAATTTGCTGCAAGCTGGTGCATGGCGGTGGCAAATAAAATTTGGGAGCCAGCAGTATATGGCATAGCAGAACCAAAAGACCGCGAGCAAATAATCAAGGGCTTTACGCCTTCTATCCCTCTTGGTTTGGGGGTTGTCGGCGGGGCACTCCTACAAGCTTCTGAATCGCCTGAACGTCAGATGTTCCTTGCAGCCTCGCAACAATTATTCGATGGGAAGTTTGTTCGCGTTGGTGAAAACTTCTGGTCTGACCCCATCATGAAGGTAGGGATTCTTGACCTTCTTTCCAAGGCTTTCAGGCCAATGACTGATCATACTCCCCCCATGCAGCTTCCTGGTGGTGGTGGGGCTTGGATAAGGGTAGAAAATGGAACTGTCCCGCGTTATCGAAATGACGCAGGTAAAATTGAATTTGAGTTTGATTGCTTGATATTGCTGTTTCCGAAGTATCTTGTGCAGGCGGCTTTTGTTGTTACAGGCGAGGAAAAAACCGATGGAACCCCTCCTGATTGGAAGGTAAAAGAGATCGTGCTTTACCGTGGTGTTTCTATGCCGGTCGCTGCACCCAAGCCGGGTGGCCCGGGCGGGCGTTAATCTTTATTCCTCTTTTAAATTCGTCCCGTCTAGAAGGTGACCTAGTTTGGTTTTTTTCGTTTCTAGGTAGCGCCGATTATTATCGTTGGCAAGTATCTGGATGGGAATCCGTTCGGTGATTCTTAAACCATACCCATCAAGGCCGACAACTTTTTTCGGATTGTTGGTAAGCAGTTTTATGTCCCGGATTCCCAGATCGTTGAGAATTTGTGCTCCGATGCCATAATGCCTTAAATCGGCACCAAATCCCAGCTTCTGATTGGCTTCTACGGTGTCTAAGCCTTCTTCCTGTTGAAGTTTGTAAGCTTTTAATTTGGAAAGCAGGCCTATGCCACGCCCTTCCTGCCTCATGTAAAGAAGCACCCCTTTGCCCACTTTTTCGATTTGTCGCATGGCATGATGCAACTGCGAACCGCAATCGCATAGCAGGCTATCGAAAATATCGCCCGTAAGGCACTGGCTATGAATACGCACAAGTACGGGGTCTTCTTGGATTGCAACATGTCCATTGGTCGATACGCCAACCCCACCCGCGCACAAAGCCAAATGCGGTTCAGGGTCAACCACGGAAGAATAGGCGATGAGATCAAAGTTGCCTAGTTTTGTAGGAAGCTTGAGTTCGATTTCTCTGCGGATTAATTTTTCTCGTTGTCTGCGGTGTTTGATCAGGTCTTCGATGGTGCACATTTTAAGACCATGTTTTTTGCAGTAAGGGATCAAGTCTGCTACCCGTGCCATGCTGCCATCGGGGTTCACAACTTCACAAATAACCGCAGCTTCTTTCATCCCTGCAAGCCTAGCAAGATCGACGCTGCCTTCGGTATGGCCTGCTCGAACGAGTACGCCTCCATCACGAGCCTTAAGGCCTGGCACATGGCCTTTGCCACGAATCAAGTCGTGGGGGGTGGAGTTTTCATCGATTGCAACTTGTACGGTGCGCGCCCGATCAAAAGATGATGTTCCGGTTGTGATTCCAGTGCGGGCATCAATATATGGCGTAAAAGGGGTGCTTATCCCCTCCGAATGGGGGGAGGGAAGAACATCGAGGTTTAGCCGGTTGCAAATGGCTGTCGACATAGCTAGGCAAACTAGCCCACAACCGTTACGCATCATAAAGTTGATGTTTTCTGGGGTGGCTTTTTCAGCAGCGATGACTAAATCGCCTTCATTTTCACGATTTAGATCATCAACAACAACGATAAGCCGGCCTTGCCGGAGTTCTTCGATTGCTTCATCAATCGAACAATAAATCGAATTATCTTCAGACATTCATGACTCCACAGCAGGAAAAATACTATCTTATGATTATTGTAGCACTCCACAGATTATTTCATATCATTGATCATGCTTGCCCTATGGGTATGCGATACTGATAATAACACTAATGTGTTTGGAAATGCTTGGCAGGCTGCCACTTTAACTATCCTTCCTTTTGATATTTAAATCATCATTGGAGTTGAATTTCATGGCTAAGAAAAAAGTGGGTCTGTGGTTGATAGGTGCATGTGGCGGTGTTGGAACAACAGCAGCGCTGGGCCTTGCTGCCATTCGTAATAAGCTTTCTGACACCACATCGCTGGTGACAGAGTTGCCCCTTTTTGAAACTTTAAAACTAGATGCTTTAGATTCATTTGTGGTGGGTGGCCATGAAATCCGTAAAGGATCATTTGTGGAAACTGCCAAGGAATTGCACCTGAAGGCAAAGATATTTGATGTAGCAATGCTTGCAGGTTCAGAGAAAGATCTTGCAGAGTGGAGCAAGAATATAAAGCCTGGTTCTGCAGTTGAATCGGGATCAACCATAGCAAAGATGGCTGATTTAGAAAAAGCGAATGTTAAAGAAACTCCTCGTCAAACCATCGAACGCATTCAATCCGATCTTAAAAACTTTCAAAAAGCAAATGATCTAGAACATGTGGTTGTGATGAGCGTGGCTTCCACCGAACCACCTTTTCAAACCGGTGTTCAGCATGAAACCCTTAAAGCTATGAATGCTGCTTTGGATGCGGGCGAAAATGTTCTCCCCACTAGTTCGATGTATGCTTGGGCCGCAGTGGATCTGGGAATGCCCTTTGTTAATTTCACCCCATCGCTGGGCGCTTCATTCCCTGCCATTCAGGAACTCGCAAAAATCAAGGGTTCGCCTCTTGCAGGGCAAGATGGCAAGACAGGCGAAACGCTGATGAAATCTGTTTTAGCGCCAATGTTTGCACTGCGCAACTGGAAGATTCTTAGCTGGGTTGGTCATAATATCTTTGGCAATCGCGATGGCATTGTCCTCGATGATCCTGCCAATAAGGCTTCCAAAATCAAAACCAAAGATCAGGTAATTTCCTCAATCGTTGGCTATAAGCCACAGACCTTGGTCACCATCGAATATATTCCTTCGATGGATGATTGGAAAACCGCTTGGAATCATATTCATTATCAGGGTTTTCTTGGCACCCCGATGATTCTTCAATTCATTTGGCAGGGATGCGACTCTGTTTTAGCTGCGCCTTTGGTGATTGATCTTGCAAGGTTTGCACTGTTCGCAAAACGCAGGGGTGAATCGGGTATCATGCGTCATCTTTCTTGCTTCTTCAAGGGGCCGATGGGCGAAACCAATCACGATTTCTTCCAACAATTTGAAATGCTTCGCGACTACGTTGAAGAAACCGGAGAAAAATCATGAAGTTAGCTTTTAGTAGTAATGCCTATTTGCGATTCTCCTTTAACGATGCTGCCAAAAAGATTGGCAAGCTTGGTTATCAAGGAATAGAGATCATGGCGGATGTGCCTCATGCTTGGCCAGCCTTCATGCTTGAAGAACAAAAGCAGGGCATTCGCGATTCGCTTAAATCCAACAACCTTGCGATTTCCAACATCAATTCCTTCATGATGCACGCAGTCAATGATCCTAGACAGCGTTATTGGTATCCTTCTTGGATTGAACCGGATAAGCATTACCGCCAGATTCGTATCGATCACACCATGCGTTGTTTGACGATGGCAAAAGAATTGGGCGCACCATGCATCACAACCGAGCCAGGTGGTCCAGTTGAAGCTGGGGCCTCTTGGAATGCAGGGCTGAAGTTGTTTGTCGAAATGCTAAAGCCAGTGATCGAACATGCTGAAAAAGAAGGTGTTTTGTTACTCATCGAACCCGAACCCGGTTTATTGATTGAAACTGCAGATCAGTTTTTAGAATTCATGGGGTACATTAAGTCGCCTATGGTGGGATGCAACTTTGATATAGGCCATTCGTATTGTGTGGGCGATGACCCTGCTAGCACTATTCCAAGGCTCGCAAAGTACATTAAACATTTTCATCTCGAAGATATTGCAAGCACTCGCGTGCATCATCACCTAATTCCAGGCGATGGGGCGATCGACTTTAAAGCCGCGATCGAAGCCATCAAGGCTATTGGTTATAAAGAATGGGTAACCATCGAACTTTATCCCTATGTTGAAGATCCGGATCAGGCAGCTAAACTTGCCCGTGAAAGAATTGCGCCTTTGCTTGCCTAGTGATGATTAAGCCCGCACTCGCAGGTTGATCATTTCCACGGTAAACGAGAAGCCCATTGCAAAGTAAATGTAGGCTTTGTCGATGTGTTGGCCCATGCCTTCTGCCATTAGGACAACCCCGATAAGGATTAGAAAGCTAAGTGCAAGCACTTTCAGGGTGGGATGCTTTTCAACGAAGTTGCTGACCGGCCCTGCAAAAATCATCATGACCATTACCGTGATGATCATCGCAATAATAATGACGCCTATTTCTTGCACCATCCCAACAGCGGTGATTACAGAGTCGAGTGAAAAAACAATGTCGAGCACTGCGATTTGCACGAGTACCATCGCAAAATTACTCTTGGTGTTGGGCGAATGATCAGGGTTCCCTTCGGGGTGACCTTCAAGCTTATGATGAATTTCGAATGTACTCTTGGCGATTAGGAACATCCCTCCTGCGAGCAGGATAAGATCTTTCCAAGAAATCTCTCTGGCTTCCTCTGTTTTTGCTGCCCAGTCGGGAAGGGTTAAAACAATTTGATGCAGGCTTAAAATCCAAGATATGCTGAATAGCAGTAGCAGGCGGGTTCCCAATGCAAGGACAAGGCCTATTTGTCTAGCGTAGCCCCGTTGTTCCTTGGGAAGCCTACCTGCAAGAATTGCAAGAAAGATAATATTGTCAATTCCTAAAACAATTTCCATGCCGGTCAATGTGACCAGTGGGACAATCCATTCCATTGCTACCTGCCTCGATTAAATAACTTTCCTTGGATACAAATGACTTAGAAGGCATTATCATAACAAAAATAGTTTTAATGCCAGCACTAAGTTGTAAAATTCGTTTCTTTGCTGAGCAAGTGGAAGAACTGAGAATGAACATGGATTACTATGATTTTATCGTGAATGTTTATTCTGCGCTTGGCCTCGGGTTGCTCATTGGGCTTGAAAGGGAATTCAGGCAACATCCTGCGGGCCTTCGGACAAATGCTTTGGTTTGTGTTGGTTCTGCCTTATTTATGTCGCTTACTTTTTTGCTGCATGATGAGGGTAGCCCCACCAGAATTGCATCTTACATTATCAGTGGTATTGGGTTTCTTGGCGGCGGAGTGATTCTTAAGCAAGGTGTAAATATTCGCGGCATGAATACTGCTGCAACACTTTGGTGTAGTGCTGCCGTTGGTGCAATATGCGGTGCAGGGCATTGGGGATTTGCCATGGGTGGGGCTTTAACTGTATTACTGGTTCACTTGATATTTCGGCCAATATCTTATTGGGTGTTGCGCCTTGAAAGATTTTCTGAAGAAGAGTTGAATTTTAAGATCAATGTGGTGATCACTTTTGGAAAAGACATAGCCATTAGAGCGGTGTTTGTAAAGTTTTTGGAATTAAATCCTGCACTTTCGTTGAAGTCTCTTGCAACTGCTAAGCAAGAGGCATTAAAGGAAACGGAAATTACCGCCCAGATGGTTTCGCCTGTGAACCAGCAGAATGCCATTTTGCATCTGGTTAATACTCTGAATGAAGAGCCCGGAGTCCGAGTTGTAAGTTGGGAAAAAGAACCAAGAATAATTGATTAATAAAAGGATTATGTAAATGAGTCTTGAAAATAATGGTGGTGCCAACGGTGTTGCTTGGGATCTTAAGGATTTGTATTCCAGCATTGGTGATCCGAAATTGGACCAAGATATTGCAGATGCCCAGAGACTAGCGCAAGAATTTGAATCGCAATATCGAGGCAAGATTAGTGTCCTGAAAATTGCGGATGCAGATTTTCTTTTGCATGCCATCCAGCAGGTTGAATCCTTGTATGAAATCATGGATAGGCCAGCGATTTATGCATCGTTGGTGCATGCTGCCAAGACGGACGACGCTACGCATGGGGCATTGGTTGCAAAGACTCGTGAAACCCGGACTAAAATCAACCAGCATCTTTTGTTCTTCGATCTAGAGCTGATTAAAATTCCTGATGATGTTGCAACTGGGCTCGCAAAAACTCCTCAACTTTTGAAGTATGCTCATTTTTTAGAGCAAAAGCGTGCGTGGAAGGCTCATTACCTTTCTGAGCCTGAAGAAAAAGTTGTGGATGTTAAAACCCTTACGGGTAGATCTGCATTTGTTAGGCTCTTTGATGAAACTGTTGCTTCGATGACTTATCCCTTCACCCAAGATGGTGCTGAGCAGAAGCTTTCGTTTCAACAAATCAATGCCAAGCTTTACGATGCAGACCGAAGCATTCGAAAAGCAGGCGCAGAGGGAATAACCAAAGGGCTGAAAGAGCAAAACAAATTGCTTTCGTATCTCTTTAACACTTTAGTGCTCGATCACCAAAATGATTGTGAAGTTAGGAAGTTTCCCACCCCCATGACTTCTAGGCATCTTGCAAACGAAACTTCCGCTGAAATGGTTCAAGCTCTTATGGATTCGGTTGAAAAGCACGGGGCAACGGTGCATCGCTATTACAAATTAAAAAAGCGTTTGCTTGGCTTGCCTTCGCTTGAGGATTACGATCGATATGCTCCGATTCAAGGTGATATGCCTTTGGTTTCGTGGCAGGATGCCTCGAATCTTGTGCGTGACAGTTATCATGCACTTTCGCCCGAGGCGGGCAGGATTATTGATCAATTTTTTGATGCGAACTGGATTGATGCGGAACTAAGGCCAGGCAAGCGTGGTGGGGCCTTTTCTTCCAGTGCAATACCTTCCGTTCATCCGTATATTCTCATGAGTTACACTGGGAAAATGCGCGATGTTTCTACCCTTGCCCATGAGTTGGGTCATGGGTTGCATCAATATCTTTCCCGAAAAAACGGCTATCTCCAGTGCGATACGCCTCTCACCACTGCTGAAACTGCAAGTGTCTTTGGGGAAATGCTTGTCTTTAAAAAACTACTCGAAAAGTATCAAGAACCCAAAGTTAGGCTCGCATTGCTTTGTGGGAAAATTGAAGATAGTTTTGCCACGGTTTTCAGGCAGGTTGTTCTTACTCGATTCGAACAGAAAATGCACAAGGCCCGAAAAGAAGAAGGCGAGCTTTCTTCGGAAAGATTCAACACGCTTTGGGCCGAAGCCAATCAGCCTATGTTTGGTGACTCGGTTAATCTTTCCGAAAACTATGGCTATTGGTGGTCCTATATTGGCCATTTTATTCATGTGCCATTTTATTGTTATGCTTATTCTTTTGGTGAGTTACTGGTGCTCGCTTTGGTTCAAAAGTACGAGCAGGAGAAAGAATCGTTTGTGCCCAAGTATATGGATTTATTGTCCCGTGGGGGTTCCGAATCTCCTGTAGATTTGCTTGCCAGAATGAACATTGATTTGAACGACCCTAGTTTCTGGGAGTTGGGGTTGAAGTTGTTGGATCGCATGGTGACCGAGGTAGAAGAGTTGGCAACTCAATTGGGAAAGTAGGGATATGAATCAGGAAATGGTGGATGTATTGAACCTTGAAGGTGAAGTGGTGGGGGTTGCAACCAGGCAGGAAATGCGCATGGGTCGTTTGCCCCATCGCTGTGTTTACATTCTTGTGTTTAATAAAGTTGGTGAGATTTTTATTCACTTAAGAACTGCGACCAAAGATGTTTTTCCTTCGCATTGGGATGTTTGTGCGGGCGGGGTGGTGGCTGCTGGAGAAGATTTTGAAACAGGGGCCAGACGCGAAGGCTTTGAAGAATTAGGTGTCTTGGCAGAACCACAATTCTTGTTCCCGTTTCGATATGAAGATGAGCAAACCACTGTTTTTGCAAAAGTTTATCATTGTATTCATGATGGCCCTTTTGTTCTGCAGAAAGAGGAAGTGGTGCGAGGTGAGTTCGTTAGCTTGATAGAATTGGGGAAACGAATAACCGTTGAAAAGTTTTGCCCTGATGGTTTGAAGGTGTTGGAAGCAGCAAAAAGCTTTGGGCTAATCTGACCCGATTTACCTTGGATTAAAATAAATAGTTATGAATGCCCTTGATAGATTAGGCTACTTTTAGATAATTACTCGTATTAAGAAATTTAGTTTGTCGCTCTTAGTAGAAAGTTCCAACACATGGCATCTGATAGAACCGACCTTTCCAACAAAGATTTTTCAATGCAGGATCTTTCTAATACCAGCCTTGTTGGGGCGTTGCTGGTCAACACTAATTTTCAGCAGGCCATTTTGTTTGAGACTAACTTTTCTAAAGCTGATTTGACAGGAAGCAACTTTATCGATGCCAACCTTTTTGGTTCCAAGATGATGCAGACGATCTTGGTTAATTCGAAAATGAAAGGTGCAACTCTTGTTGGCGCCAACTTGTCGAATGCCAATATGAGCGGTGCAGATCTATCTAACGCAGATCTTACCCGAGCTAACTTTTATAAAGCCAATCTTTCCGGCGCCAATCTTTCTGGTGTTAAACTCGGCCAAGCAGACTTTTCTGAATGCAACCTGACCGGTGCAATACTCCCCCCTAATTTTAAATCTTGAGTTTATTCGCTCGCCAAGGTTTTTTCTAACAGTCTGACCAACAATTAAGCTTGATCTTAATTCGTTTAGCCCAGTTTTATAAGGATTATAGTTAAACTCACGCTTTCTAGGCGTTGGTGTTTTCTCATATTTTGTTAATCACTTCGAAATGATTTTATCTTGTTCTTTTAATGTCCGATTTATTTAACTAGAATGTTAATAGTGCCTACCAACAAGTTTTGAAGCGAACATTTGATTATGAAACTTTCATTTTATCGATTTCTTTGCAAGGGATTAAAGGCAAGCCTTTTGTTGTTGCTTTTAAATGCATTGCAAGTTGGGGTGGTGCTTGGAGCTCCCGATGGCAAGAAAATTTACGAGACCAAATGTTTGTCATGCCATGGTCAAAATGGTGAGGGGGTTAAGGGTAAATATAACAAGCCGCTTTCTGGGGATCTTACCCCTAATCAACTTGCCAAAATCATTGAAGAGACGATGCCTAAGGAAGATCCGGGCAGTTTGCCTGAGGCGAGCGCCCTTGCGGTAAGTGGTTATATTCATGACGCTTTTTATTCCTCGATCGCAAGAGAAAGAAATCGGCCCGCAAGAATTGAATTGAGCAGATTGACGGTTAAGCAGTATCGCAACAGCATGATGGATCTGGTTGGAAGTTTCCGGCCTGCTGCGGTTTCTTCAGACAAAAACAAAGGCCTTCGTGGGGAGTACTTTAAAACCAGAAATTTTAATAAGGCCGATTTAGCGGAATCTCGCATCGACCCTGAGGTGGATTTTGATTTCAAAGAAGAAAGCCCGTTGCCTGGGAAGATGGACCCGGGGGAATTCACCCTGCGTTGGGCAGGTTCTATCCATGCCCCAGAGACTGGCTATTATGAATTTATAATTCAGGCAAGTCATGCGGTTCGGTTGTGGGTTAATGATAATAACTTGCCTCTTGTAGACGCCTGGGTCAAATCTGGAAAAGACACGGAATACAAAGGAAGCATTTATTTGGTTTCAGGTCGTTCTTACTATTTAAAGCTGGAGTTCACCAAAGCTAAGCAAGGAGTGAACGATAATAAAAAGCCTAAAGTGGTGCAGCCTTCGTTTGTTAAATTGCTATGGAAGAAGCCTGGTGGCCCGGTTGAAATATGCCCGGGGGAATATCTATCTTCTACCACTCTTCCTGAACTGTTTGTCTCGAGCACTCCGTTTCCGCCTGACGATGGCAGCCTAGGTTGGGAAAGAGGAGTTACAGTTTCTAAAGAATGGGATCAAGCGACTACCGCAGGGGCTTTAGAGGCAGCGAAATATGTTGCAGGAAAGTTGCCTGAATTCGCCAAGACTAAAGATGGGGATGCTCAACGCATTGAGAAGATAGAAGAGTTTCTGAAAAAGTTTGCGACCAGGGCTTTTCGGAGAGGCCTTCAAAACAATGAAAACGAGATCATCAAGAAAGTATTAAAAGAATTTAAAGACCCTCAGGATGGTGCATTGCGAGTTCTTGTTTGGGTTTTGAAATCGCCTAACTTTTTGTACCGAAACGAAGGGCAGGGCGGTGCGCTTGCAAGCCAGCTTTCCTACACTCTTTGGGATTCCATACCTGATCAGCAATTGCTTGATGCAGAGGCTTCCGGAAAGTTGAAAAACTCTGAAGGTTTGAACCGAGAAATAGATCGGATGCTTCTGGACAAGCGTGCTCACGAAAAAATACGGGGTTTCTTCCACGACATTCTGCTGCTGAATCAATCCCACGAACTTAACAAGGATGCATCGCGCTTTCCGGGCTTCGATCCAAAGCTTGAATCCGATCTTCGGGTATCCTTGGATAAAACAATCGACGAGATATTCTGGGAAAAAGACAGCAGTTATCAGCGCCTGTTTTTGGAACAAGACTTGTTTATGAATGATCGAATCGCCAAGTTTTATCAGCAAAATCCAACATCCAAGACTGGTTTCGAAAAAGTTAGTCTTGATGCTGGGCAGCGCGCAGGTATTGTAACCCACCCTTATATGCTCAGCATGCTTTCCTACAGTGCGGAATCTTCCCCGATTCATCGTGGAGTTTTTCTGGCTCGTAGCCTCTTGGGGGTTACTTTAAAACCGCCACCAGAAGCTGCTGCGCCTTTGGCAGCCAGCTTGCACCCCTCGCTAAATACTCGCGAAAGAGTCGCTCTGCAAACCAAAGGGGGGGCTTGCATGACTTGCCATAGCACCATTAATTCGCTGGGTTTTACGTTGGAGCGATTCGATGCTGTAGGCCGGTTGCGTGAAAAAGATAATTCAAAATTGATTGATAGTAACGGTTGGTATGTAGCAAGGGATGGAAAAAAAGTCACACTCGAAAACGCTTCGGGGCTGGGTCGGTATCTTGCCAATAGTCCCGATGCACACAGGGCCTTTACGGAGCATTTGTTTCATCATTTGCTAAAGCAGCCTACCCGAGCTTATGGTGCAGATACGTTAGAAAAAATGACGTTATACTTTGAGAAAAATTCGTTGAACATGCGCCAGCTTGCAGCAGAGATGGCGAGGATGGTTTGTACAGAAAAAGTAGGTGTAAAATTGCAGGAAGTTAGCAAACAACCTTAGCAAATCGAAGATTACCATGCTAAGATTGAGTGTAACCTAGGAGCTAGATATGGGCATAAAATCATTCGATAGGCGTAGCTTTATTAAAAACGCGGGTATTAGTGCCGCGGCTTTTCCCTTTTTGGGTAATCTTGATGCCCTTGCACTTCCGGGTAAGAGTGTACAAAAGCAGCGCATGGTGATTTTCTTCTCGCCCAATGGCGTAGTTCCCGAGTCTTTCTGGCCCAATGAAGATGGCGAAAACTTCCTCCTTAAGGAAATCCTTTCACCTTTAGAGCCCTTCAAAAAACAAACCGTGGTTATGAATGGTGTTTGTGACAAAGTTCGCGGAGATGGCGATAACCATATGCGCGGCATCGGCTGCTTGCTTACAGGCGTGGAATTGCTTCCTGGTAATGTGCAGGGCGGTTCGCATACTCCTGCTGGCTGGGCTAATGGATTATCCATTGATCAGGAAATCAAAAATCATTTGCAAAAGGCTGATGCCACCCGCACTCGATTTGGCTCACTTGAACTCGGTGTTTTGGTCCCTGATCGTGCTGATACCTGGACTCGTATCTCTTATAGTGGCGCTAACAAGCCAATCACTCCGATTGATGACCCATACCAGTTGTTTTCGAAGCTTTATGGGCAGGCGAAAGATAAAGAAATTCTAGGCAGCGTGCTTGACCCGGTCATTGCTGATTTGAAGAAAATCTCTGCATTGGTTGGTAAAGAAGACCGCAAAATACTTGAAGAGCATACGGGTTTTGTTCGAGAGATGGAAAAAGAACTTCGCGTTTTGAAAGTCTCGCAAAGTCATGCGATGCCCAAGTTGGATCCCGGGGTTCGTGAAGAAAACGATAACCTTCCCAAGATTAGCAGAATGCAACTCGACCTTTTGCATAATAGCCTTGTTGCAGATTTTAACCGCATAGCAACCTTTCAATTTACTAACTCGGTGGGCGGTGCTCGCATGAAATGGCTGGGTATTGATGAAGGGCATCATCAGCTATCGCATGAACCCGATACCAATAAAGTTGCAGTTGAGAAGTTAGTAAAGATTAACAAATGGTTCTGTGAAGAGATCGCCTACTTTGCTAAAAAGCTTAGCGATACTCCAGAGCCTAATGGTCAAGGCTCTATGCTGGATAACACGCTTCTTGTTTGGACTAACGAACTTGGTAAAGGGAATTCACATACGCTTGATAATATTCCATTTGTGATGGTGGGTGGTAATCTTGGTTGGAAAGCGGGACGGTCGTTAAAGTTTCCCCGTATTGCCCATAACCGCCTACTAATGGCAATGGCTCATGGGTTTGGCCACACTATTCCATCGTTCGGCAACCCTGAATATTGCAAAGATGGTCCATTGGTTCTTTCTTAAGAGACGAACATAGTTGGTTTGGGAAACCCCTCCTGATAATTAGTCCGAGGGGTTTTCTTTTTGTAGTTAGAAGTGATAACCGTTTAAAATCGTCTGTACGATGTTAACTCCTTGGTTTAAAATATTAACAAGTTAAGAAGAATTTCTGTCATTCATCAAGGTGCAATATGAAAAAGCTATTTGGTTTGAGTTTTGCGTTGAGCTTTGTGATTACTTTGTCTGCATTTGCACAACCTCCAGGTGTAAATAAAGGTGCTGTCGAAGCCTTTAATAAAGGAGTTTCAGAAGCTAATAAACGCAATTTCAAAGATGCGATTTCTTTTTACTCCAAAGCTATTGAACTCGATCCCAAGTATGCGAATGCATTACACAACCGTGGCATCATTTATTACAATATGCGTAGCCAGCCCGAAGCTATTGCAGATTTTACTGCGTTGATTGGTATTAATCCAAAAGATCATGATGCTTACAATGAACGTGGCCTTGCTTATGCAGACCAAAAAAAATACGCAGAATCGATTGTTGATTTCACCAAGGCGATTGAATTAAACGCTACGTACACTGCAGCCTATAATCATCGTGGCAACTCTGCGTTTGCTATGAAAAAGTATGCCGATGCCATTACTGATTACACCAAGGCCATTGAACTTGAGCCAGCAGATGCAAAGCTGTTTAATAACCGGGCTAATGCCTACAAGGCTATGGGTAAAGATAAGGAAGCTGAAGACGATCTAGCGAAGGCCAAAAATCTGACCAAGTAATCTTTATCCGCAAAGACTCTAATGTAGTTCATTAGGATTGGTTCGATTTATAAATAAAGGCATTAGCGATAAAGCTCGCTAATGCCTTTATTTAATTTAAATAATTGTTTTACTTCGGTATCTTTCAAGGCGCGATTGAATACGTTCGGATAACCCAACCCATGAGCCCGACATAAGCTGTCTCTAAAACAATCAATACATGGTTTGTATTCCAGCCTAAGTTTAAAGATCAATTCTCGATGCTACCTTGTAGTTTCCCATTGATGGATAGTTGGGCCTTTGACTTCTTTGATTTGTCGTTGAGGTCTTCGAGTAAATAAAGCTTTGACTAAAAAAGAGATGGTTATCTAAGCAGAAGTGGCCTGACTTTAAAAAGAGTGGGGCTACCTGGATTCGAACCAGGAACCAAGGAATTATGAGTTCCCTGCTCTGCCGTTGAGCTATAGCCCCAATAATAAGCAATTATATTGCTTCTTTGGATGGGTGTCTTGTGTTGTTGATGTGACAATGATTGGATTATGGGATTTCATTGTATTTCTTGAAGATTAGCTTTATCATTTAGGTTTGTTTTGATGAAGCATAAGTTGTTTGACTGTATCGGGTTATATTCTTTTTGGTTGCGTTCTTTTGCAGATAGGGGTGCAACGGTTGGGAACGGCTGAAGCGATGCGAGGCTAGCTTTAATATCTTATTAACATTATAGAAATGATATGGATGTCAATTTATCGATATTTCTTTCGTGATGGTTAAATTTAAAAGGTGGGGTTCATGGAAGTATGGTACTTGTTTGTAGCCGCTTCGTTGGTTGGATTTTTTAATGGAATCAGCCCTACTGGAATTACCTTGCTGGTTCTGAGTCTTAAAAATCAAAAAAACATAGTTCCAGCGCTGGGGGTTTCCGCTGCATTTTTTATAGTATTTGTACTTCTAGGAGGTTTGGTTTACTTTGGACTTGCTACTTGGTTGCAAAATATGGTGCCAAAAGATTCAACCGTTGATCATGTTTTAGAACTGGTGCTTGCAGTTGCACTTTTTTATTTTGGTGTGACAATCAAAATGAAAGCAGATGAAACAAGGGAGATTACACAAATAACTTTTGGTACCGTTTTTATAGCATCATCCACCGTTGCAATTTTAGAATTCCCCTTGTCTTTGCCTTACTTTGCAATGCTGCAGCAAATTCATCAGGCTCGTGTGAATTTGGAAAATACGCTGATCGCCCTTGCAATTTTTAATGTATTTCATGTCGTGCCTTTGCTTCTTCTTACTTTTGCATCTCTAGTTATACCCGAGTCTTATCGTTGGGTTTTTGATTGGCTAAGGCTCAAAATTATGGTTTTGGGTATTTATCTGGTGAAATTTCTACTCGTCTTCCTGAGCTTAATAGGTTTGATCGATGGGATTGGTCATTTGATGGGCCATCCCGTTTTGCCTTTTTGATTCTTTTTAATTGGGAGTCGTATTTTGCAACCAATCGTGGGCTTTGGAGAAATACTTTGGGACATGCTGCCTTCTGGGAAGCAAGCGGGTGGGGCTCCGTTTAATTTCACTTTTCATTCGTATCAGTTGGGATGGCCCGCAATTATGGTTAGTAGGGTGGGAGATGATGCTTTGGGCAAAGAGTTGGCCAAAAAATGTCAAGAATTAGGGCTGAATTCTGAGTTTTTGCAAGAAGATTTAATTCATCCAACCGGAACGGTGGCAGTGCAGCTGGATTCCTTAGGTCAGGCGGAATATGAAATCAAAGCTGATGTTGCCTGGGATCATCTTGAGTGGAATGATGGCCTTAAAAAGCTAGCAGGCAATTGTGCTGCGGTTTGTTTTGGAACCTTGTGCCAGCGTCATAATGTCACCCGAAGCACCCTAAAAAAATTCTTGGATTGCTGCCCTAAAAACGCCATCAAGGTGTTTGATATTAATCTTAGGCAAAACTTTTATACCCGTGAAATCCTCGAGGAATCGCTATATAAATCCACTTGGGTCAAGGTGAATGAACAGGAACTTGAAACCTTGACGGATCTCCTAGGATTGAAAGGCGATGACCTAAAAGAGTCGCTCGAAATATTGCGCAGACGATATAAATTAGATTTGGCAGCATTGACTCTTGGGGAAAATGGCTGCTTGGTTAATACGAAAAACGAACGGATTTATCTGCAAGGACATAAAATCGAAGTGGTGGATACTATTGGTGCGGGCGACTCTTTTACTGCAGGATTGTTAGTTGGGCTTTTAAAGAAAAAACCATTGCGACGAGCAATTACCCTTGCGAATGATTTGGCTGCCCAAGTGGCTTCAAAGCAAGGCGGAACGCCTTTGGTCGATTTAGCTGAAAAGCGCTTTACTTCGTAAGTTCATACCTTCAAACAACTTAAATCTAAAAAAAAGAGATGACTCATAGTACGTAAATGCCCTATTATAAAATATTGGACAAGGTGTTTAATATAATACAATCGTTAAATAGATCCTAAAGCTCCTAAACTTTTCATGTTTTTTTGCTTTAATTTCTTGCCTAGAGGTAAAATCTTCTCTAACCTATGTGGACTGGGGAGGTTTATACATCCAATGTTTATTTTCTGGGAGATTTGTCGATGAAGAAGTTTTTGTTGTCCGTTGCTTTTGTAGCGATTGCTGGGTTGGCTATGTTGCCAGCCGATGCCAAGGCCTTTGGTGGCCGTAAGTCTTGCAAAGATTCTTGCGAACAACCATGCGAAATGACATGGGAAGATCGCAAGGTAACTTGCTACAAGACTGTAACCAAGGAAAAGGAAATTGAAGTCACTGTCTGCAAGCCAGAATATCGTGACGAAGTTCGTAAGTACACTACCACTGTATGTGTACCAGTTTGGACCGAGCAAAAGAAAACTTGCACAACTTACAAGCGAGTTGCCAAGGAAGTTGAACGAGAAGTAACTAAGTGCGTTCGCGTACCAGTTACCACTTGTGATCCTTGCACAGGCCGTACTCGTACTTGCTGCCAAAGGCAGATGGTTACCGAAAAGGTAAAGTGCACCGTTTACGAATGCGTTCCTGAAACCAAAGAAGTAACCGTAAAGGTTTGCTCATGGAAGAAGGAAGAAAAGACCACTGAATGCAAAGTACGCGTTTGCGAAATGAAGCAAGTTAAAGAAAAACGCAAAGTTCAATATTGCGAAAGCGTTCCTTACGAAACCACCATCAAGGTATGCGTTCGTAAGCCAGTTGAAGCCAAGAAGGTTGAAGTAGCAAAGCCTGCAGAATGTGCACCAGCTTGCGAAAAGACTGCTTGCTGCGAAAAGAAGTGTGGCCGAGGTTTGAACCTTGGTGGCCGTCTTTCTAGCCGTAAGTCTTGCAGCTAATCTGAGATAAGGTTTTAATCAAAACAGGAAGCAGGGGGGTAATAATTTACCTCCCTGCTTTTTTGTATTATACGGTGTAGCAAGTTAACTTTTAGGTATAGCTGTTCAGATTTATAATGAGTTCTTTAATGGTAATTTTACAGCTTTTGAATTAAAGTTATAATAATACATTAATCAGAAAATAGGACAGATGAGTCTAGTTTATGAATCCTCAAGACCCGGATGAAAAAAAGTCTGATTTTATTGAAACCAAGTATTTGGAATCCAACAATTCCGAAGATGTGCTTGCTACAAGATTTATCGAAAACATTACCCCACAGGATATATCGCAGGTTGCACCTAAACCAATCGGTGGCAATCTTTTGTTGAATCGTTTTTTAGTGCTTAAGGTGCTGGGAGAAGGGGCCTTCGGAAAAGTATTTCTTGCTAAGGATGAGCAACTTGGCAGATTGGTTGCGGTTAAGGTTTTCAAGCGACCTGTGCAGGATAAAAAACAATTTGAAGTCTTCCTTTCGGAAGCGAGGATGCTTGCGAAGTTGGATCATCCAAATATTGTTCCGGTATATGATGTGATTAACTCCGAGTCTGAGGGGGTATTCATCATCTCCAAATATTTGGATGGCGGAAATTTGTCTGAGATTATTGCCAAGGGGTCTCATTCTTATCAAAATATTTCGAAATGGGTAGCAACTATAGCAGAAGCCTTGCACCATGCCCATGTGCGTGGCCTTGTGCACCGCGATATCAAGCCAGATAATATTCTTCTCGATTCCAAGGGGAATCTTTATATTGCAGATTTCGGGCTGGCCCTTAGTGAGGAATTATTTGGAAAGGTAACGGGACTGTTGGGAACACCAGCATACATGAGCCCTGAACAGGCATCGGGGTTGGCGCACATGGTGGACGGGCGCACGGATTTTTTTAGCTTAGGTGTGATATTATATGAAATGCTGGTGGGTCGCAGGCCTTTTGAAGCAAAGACGATTTCTCTTACCCTTCAACAAATTATTAGGATTGAAGCTAAGCCGCCAAGGCAAATTAATGATGCCATTCCAAAAGAGTTGGAAAGGATATGCTTAAAAGCACTAAGTAAAAACTTGAACAACCGATACCTTACGGGGCTCGATTTTTCAGAAGACCTCCAAAATTATTTGAAGCAAACAGATGTTGTACCTAGCATGAAAAATGCTGCGGAATTGAATACAGCCAATGTTTCTGGTGTTTCTTCATTTCAAGCTTCTTTATCTGGATCTGTGTCGAGTTGGGCGAAGATTTCCAAAACTCCAGGAATGGATAGCGTCAACAAGATTTTGGAATCGGGTGCTTCAATCTTGCAATCAGCCTTGGAGAGCTCTGACAAGGAGTTTTCTGTTACCAGACCTTTGTTAGAGCAGCATTTGAGCGATATTAAAGATGATACAAACGCAAAAACTAGGGTATTGCTCGCTCTTTTGCCTGCCGATCCATCTTACGCCAAGGCGTTGCTCGAGCCGCTCCTTGTTGCAAAACCTCAAGATTTTATTGTGATGCGCCAGCGCCTTGCACCTTATGCGGAAATCGTGATCCCGCTTCTTGAGCAAAAATTCGCACAACTGCCAGACTCTGATTGCGCTATGAGTTTGCGAATTGCAGGGGCACTTGCACTGTGGCGTTCTTCCTCACCCTTGCTTGATAAAATAGTACCTTCAATTGTTGGTAAGCTTGTTGCCCAAGATTTGATTTATCTTCAGGAGTGGGCGGAAATATTCAAACCTTTGCAAAAGTTACTAATTCATCGATTGGTTTCTTTCGGGCAAGATCATTCGAATCCTTCTTCAAGCCGCAGTTATGCCAATGCAATTGCGCTTGAATATGCAAGTGATAACGAAAGGGTATTGTTCCATTTGTTTGTCAGTTCTGATTACAGCATTATAAAAACAATCTTTAAAAAGATTGTTCCTGTTAAAGATAAAATGATTGCCTACCTTAAAAGATTTCGATCTGCGGTTGTTCCCGTAACTATTCCTCAAGAAAAAGTGAATGCTGAAATACGGAAAGGCATGGCGGCCTCTTTACAGTTGGCGCTGGGAGACGCGGATGGATTCAGCATTTTTGCTAATTCATCAGACGCAACCTCTAGGAGCCAAGCGCAGGCTTTTATTGGCGCGCTTGGTGTAAGCGTTCAGATGCTTTTTGAAAAAGTCCAGAAAGAAACAGATCTGGGAACCCGTGCAGCCTTGGTTCTTGCGATGGGTGGTTTAAGTTTCGAAGATGTTACCGAAGCGATGAAAAAACAGTTGAAAGATTATTTCCTCGATTTATATCAGAACCATCCTGACTCTGGGTTGCATAGTGCCTTGGATTGGATATTAAGGCAGAAACTAGGCATTGGCGCTGCCTGTGATAAATGCATTCGAGATCTTGATCAGGTTTCTGGACCTGCAAAAAATTGGAGCGTTAATTTTCTTGGGCAATGTTTTATTAATATAAATGGCCCTGTTCAATTCTTCATGGGGTCGCCCAAAGATGAACCCGAAAGGGTTGAAAACGAAAAGCTTCATGAAACTTTAATACCAAGATCTTTTGCATTATCTCAAAAACTTGTCACCGTTGAACAATATTTGAAATTTAATCCGAGCTTTCAGGCTGGCAGAAATAATGCCAAGGTTGCAGACAATCCCGTTGCGGGAATTTCTTGGTACCAAGCTGCAGAATATTGCAACTGGCTTAGTGAGCAGGAAAAAATCCCCCAATTCCAATGGTGTTATCTTCCTAATGAGAAGGGATATTATGCAGGGGGTATGCGCCCCGCTAATGATTTTCTCAAGAAAAAAGGTTACCGTTTACCAACCGAGGCCGAGTGGGAATATTGTGCTAGGGCAGGTACGAAAACCCCTTGGTTCTTTGGCGCTGATGGTTCACAAATTGACCAATTCGGCTTCTATCAAATTAATTCCAACAACCATTTATGGCCTGTCGGCCAATTAAAACCCAATGATCTTGGCTTTTTTGATATTGCAGGAAATCTTTATCAATGGACTCAGGATATTTTACAACCTTATACTGAAGCCTCTGTCGTAGAAGATTCAAAGGTTGATTTGCGGGTTGTTGATGATCTTTCCACTAGAGTATTACGAGGTGGTGCATTCTATTACCCTAGGGATATTTTACGCTCTGCTCATCGGGGTGGTTTAAAACCTGATCAATCCAGCGATGGTAGTGGTTTTAGAGTTGCCAGAACTATCTCGTAGTGGTTCTTAAATTGCTGAATTAAACTTTAGGCTGCAACTTTGGTTGTTGCGTTGCCTGATACAAATTTTGAAATTTGATCAAGCATACCTTGGTCAAAATTTTTCTGGTTGAAGGTTAGTGCAAATTTGCGTGCAGCATGACTGTTGTAGAAATTCTTTTCTTTATCAAATTCTTCGATGGCATTGGTCATGCATTCAACAGAAGGTTCTGCGAAGAACAATCCGGTCGCTTCATTGCCTGATTCGCGGCCAATTATTGTTTCAGTTGCGCCACCTTTTCCTAAAGCTATGACTGGAGTACCGCACGCTTGCGCTTCGACCGGAACAATTCCAAAATCTTCGAAACCAGGAAAGAGCAGGGCACTGCAACGTTGCATATGGTCGCGGATGGAGGCATCCGTCTGCCAGCCAAGAAAATGTGTTTGCGGGCCTGCCAGTGATCGTAATCTTTTTTCGTCTTGCCCGGTGCCTATGATTACTAGCTTTTTTCCCAAGGCTTTGCAGGATTCAATTGCAAGATCAATACGCTTATAGGGAGCGAAAGCAGAAACCACGAGATAAAAATCTTCGCGTTGGGCATTTGTAGATGTATAAAATTCGGTATCCACCGGTGGATATACCACCGAGCTTTCTCGTGAATAACAATCGCTTATTCTGTTTTGAATAGTTTTACTGATCGCAATAAAATGGGTCACTCGCTCAGATGTTTTTTTGTCCCATTGCCGAATGTGGTTCAATACCGGCGCAGCTAATCTCTTTTTTATGCTTAACTTTTCTCCAGCCTCAAAGTAATCATCCCGCATATGCCATGCATATCTTACAGGCGTAAAGCAATAACATAAATGTGGCACGCCCTTGGGGGGGATAATACCTTTTGCAACACAATGGCTTAGGCTGACAACAAGATCGCAATCGGGAATTTTAATTGATTCGATGGCAATGGGCATGAAGGGTAGCAGATACCGATAGTAGTTATGGACGCCCGGAAGTTTCCCGAGCCAGGATGTTTGAGGTTTTAAATTTTCGATCGTGGGGCTGAGCGCGCCTTTTTTATG
>CAJCCR010000178.1 GCA_903960945.1 uncultured Planctomycetaceae bacterium | reverse complement strand
TTCCGTGTTTTTCCGTGTTCGTCCGTGGCTAATTCTTCTGCTTCTTTCCCAACCGTCGCTTACGCTTCCGGCTCTGAATGCAGTGTTCGTGCGTGTCAAAAATGTCTTTCTTCTCTATTCTTTTCCGTGTCTCTGCTTCTGTCTTTTTCTGTGATATTCCGTGTTCGTCCGTGGCTAATTCTTCTGCTTCTTTCCCAACCGTCGCTCACGCTTCCAACTCTGAAATTCATTTTCCGGTTGCACCTTTAAGCCCTTCAATTTAAGCTACTCATCTGGCCTTCCCTTAAGACCTTCAAAGGATCTCTCCCATGCAACGCAGAAAATTTCTGAAATCAACCGCAGCACTCTCCGCAGCAGCACTTGCCTACAACGCACCAATGATCCTTGGCGCACAAGACAAAACAGATTCTAAGCCCCTTATCGTGGGCACAGGCGAATACAAGTACCAAGTAATCCACGATTGGGCCAAGCTGCCTAGCCAGTATTCATGGCAAACCACGCACAATGTTGCAGTTGATAAATCCGGCTGCCTTTATGTGATTCACGAAGGTAGGGATAACCTTAAAGATCACCCCTCGATATTTGTGTTTGATCCCGAGGGTAAATTCATCCGCGCCTTTGGCAAACAGTTTCAAGGTGGCGGGCATGGTATCGAAATCCGTGAAGAAGGCGGTCAGGAATACCTTTATGTTTGCGCCTATCAACAAGTAAAATCTTTCGCAAAGATGAGCCTTACCGGAGAAACCGTTTGGCAGAAATATGCGCCAATGGATTCGGGCCTTTATGCAAAAGATGAAGATACTAAGCCCATGAAAGTTTGGGGCAGAGATCGCTTCATGCCCACCAACTTCGCATTCCTTGATGATGGTGGCTTCTTGCTCGTGGATGGTTATGGCGCATTCGCAGCTCATCGTTACGATAAAGATGGCAACTGGAAATCGTTCTTTGGTGGCGCGGGGAATGGCGAAGGGAAATTCAATACGCCCCATGGGATCTGGGTTGATAACCGCCCAGGTAGAAAACCTTCGATCGTTGTTTGCGATCGTGCGAACCACACTCTGCAATATTTCACCATGGATGGAAAATACCTCGAGACCATCAAGGGCTTTGGGCTTCCTGCAAATGCTGACACCCATAAGAATCTACTTTTGATTCCTGAACTTCAAGCAAGAGTTACCCTTCTTAATGAAAAGAACGAAGTGGTAGCGGTGCTTGGGGATGATAAAGAAAGAGTCACGGGCAAGGATGGCGGTGCGATTCGAGGCGATAGCAAAAAATGGGTCGCAGGAAAGTTTGTCCACCCACATGATGCCTGCTTCGATGCCAAGGGTAATATCTATGTTGCTGAGTGGGTCGCGACCGGCCGTGTCAGCATGCTTAAGAAAGTTTAATTCAACCTTTTGTTTCAACCTCTAATTTTAAGGATCAAACGACCATGCTTTCTAACGAATACCTTTTCCCAGTTCGCAAGACCCGCAGAGATTTCCTCGCTGCAGGCGCAGCTTTTACCCTTGCTACCTCGGGCCTTCTGGCACTCGATAAGGATGAGCCGAAGAATTCCCTCAAGTTGGAAGTCGACCCAACCTGGGGCAAGCTACCCGATGGCATGAAGTTCGGCCTAGGCTGTGCAGTAGTAGTTGATGGCAAGGATCGTATCATTGTTACCTCGCGATCGACCAATCCATGCGTTGCAATCTTCGATATCAAGGGCACACTTCTTGAAACTTGGGGCAAAGATATTTCTTCGCGCATCGGTTACGATCAGGCGCAATTTAACGCAACCGCTCACGGCCTTTACTGGAGCAAGGAACCCGAAGGCGAATTCCTTTACTGGACCGAAAATGTATCCAAGGGCAAAGATGGTAAAAAGCTGGGCGCCCGCATCTACAAGACCGACATGAACGGTAAGATCTTATTCGAGATCGGTAATGTCGGTCAAGAAGGCCCTAAAGCAATCAAGTGGGACTTTGCAAATCCTACCGATGTTGCTGTTTCGCCCAATGGCGATATCTACATCGTGGATGGTTATGGCAGCCAGAAGGTTTTCCAGTTCGATAAGAACTTCAAGCATTTGAAGACCATTGGTGGCTCGGGTAAAGACCATGGAAAATTCAACACCTGCCATGGTGTTTGGGTTAGCACTCTTAACAAGGAACCTGAACTTTACATTGCAGACCGTGGCAACAACCGCCTTGAAGTTTTATCCCTTGAAATGGAATACAAGCGAACCGTTGAAGGGGTTCGCACACCCTGCTGTTTCTACCAGCACGATGGGCATCTTTATGTGCCTGAACTTGGTTCCCGTGTAACGGTGATCGATGCGAAAGATAAAATCGTAGCGCAGATGGGCGATGGTTCTGGCATCAAGGATGATATTTCGAAGCATCCGGGCAAATTCAAGGCACCCCATGCGTTGACCTTAGATTCCAAGGGGAATCTGTATGTGTTGGAATGGGTACCACAAGGCCGTATCCAGAAGTTCAACAAGGGTTAAAGATTTCGCTACGGAATCAGAGGAAGATCAAAGAAAAGCATTTGCCACGGAATTACACGGAAAAGCACGGAAGAAGAAACGCTTAGATTTTCTAAGTTCGTGCTTTATCGTGGCTATTTTCTTTTTTTCCAGCCCCAGCACAACTCCTAACAGCCAGTTCGACAAGCTCACTGACCGTTGGAAGGAAACCCGGTACCTGAGCTTGTCGAAAGGGCCCGGCCCTATGTCATCCTTGCGAATGCGGGAATGACGGGCGAGAGTCTCCGTAACCCGGTCCCTGAGCTTGTCGAAGGGGCCCACTTGCTTTCGCCAACCGTCGCTTACGCTTTCGGCTCTGAAAGATTTATTTTATTTTGCATAATCGTTATTCAAGGCAAGATCGTACCTAAGCTCTTTAAATTACCATCGAAACAATAATTGACTTTACTAATGGCGGAAGCCAAAATAAAATTAATGAACTGTTTAAATACTTACGCTCTAGTTTTAACATAGGATTCACTTACTATTCTAAAGTTGACACCTCGTTTGGAAGCATTAGAAAATCGAATTGCATTGGCTGGGGCAATAATTGCTACGGGTGCGGGGGCTGGTGGTAGCCCAAATGTACGAATTTTTGATGCTGAAACTAATCAAGAAACTGCTTCCTTTTTTGCTTATAATGAAGCCTTCACCGGGGGCGTTCGGGTTGCTGTTGCTGATATTACCGCAGATGGTGTTCCGGATTATATAACCGGCGCAGGGCCAGGGGGTGGCCCTCAGGTAAATGTGTTTGATGGCAAAACCCTGAAAATATTAACCAGCTTCTTTGCCTTTGATCCCTCTTTTAGCGGTGGTGTTTTTGTTGCTGCAGGGAACTTTGATAGTGATCGTTTTTCTGAAATCGTTGTCAGCGCAGGTGCAGGTGGTGGCCCCAATGTCCGCATCTTCAATATTGATAACGGCGTGGCTTCTCTAACAAGCAGCTTCTTCGCCTACGACCAAAGTTTTACTGGCGGCGTTACGGTT
>CAJCCR010000177.1 GCA_903960945.1 uncultured Planctomycetaceae bacterium | reverse complement strand
TTATAATCGTGTAATTTAAGTGCAAATACGTTTGTTATTATTGGTGATTTTGCAAAGACTCAAAAATAAAGATGCTAAAATTGCTAAAGTGAATGCTGGTCAACTTAGACGGATTGGGTGTTGAAGTCTTTTCAATTTGAAAGGTCTTTTTCTTAATTACATTTATTTCTCATGCCAATTAATTGTCGTGAAAACCCTAACGGCAGACTTCAATGGTTTTTTACCATTAATTGACGCTTAATTAATTTGGGAGTTATAGATAATACTGTTTTGGTTATTTTTAATTTTCAGGCGGAATTTGATAAATTTTTAATCGTTATTATTCAAAATTTTAGTGATATCGGGATGACTTAAGTTTTGCCCATTATAGATTCCTTGGAAAACCAGATTAATTTCTTTTGAATTAAAGCTGTCGCTTGGTTTTCCATTTGTTTTTATCAGTGATAATTTTCCAAGCTTAGCAAGTTGATTTGCTATTTCCAACCAACTATCCGAAGGTTTCATGTCGCTAATGATTATTGTGGAAAGGCTAAGTGTTTGGTTTTTTTTTAACTTTCCTGATGTTCTTAATTGGTTTATTGTTTCTTCACATGTTGTTAAAACTTCTTTAAGTGCGAGGCCAAGCATGCTTCCCCCACGGCACTTTAAGGGAAGGGCAAACAAATCTCCCGGAGAAATATTTAGCCCGATAAGACAAGGTTCGTCTGAAAAACTCCAAAAATTACAAGATGTTCGTTCTTGATTCCTCAGGTCTCGAGAATTTGCCTCCCTAAGAATCTGCATTGCTATTTGCCGTGCGGACTCGATTTCTGCGCCGCGCATCGATGCTGATTCGTCGATTAAAAAATTAATTGTATTTTTTGGTTTCATGTTGAACCTTAATGGTCGTATTATACTATATATTTGATCTTCTGATTTTTAATTGCTTTTTAAAATACTTATGGAAGTAGTTATAGTATGGCAAATTTTTCTGATAAAAATGAATCCCTGTCTATTGTTGGTTTGAATGATTTTCAGGTGAAAGAAAGTCGTGACCGTCACGGCCCAAACATATTAACTCCTGCATCTAAAAACCCTTGGTGGATTGATTACCTTGAAAAATTTGAAGATCCTGTTATAAGGATTCTTCTCGTCGCCGCTTTTATAGCAATAATTGCTGGTTTTTTTCATGGAGACTACATTGAAGGGATTGGTATCATTGTTGCTATATTGCTTGCAACGGCACTTGCGTACATCAATGAATATAAAGCTGAGCAAGAGTTAGATGCACTTTATAAATCAGACGACAAAACGCCCGTTCGTACGATGCGAAATGGTGCTTTGGTTTTGATACCTAAGTGTGATCTTGTTGTTGATGATGTTATTCAACTTGAAGCGGGCGAGACTGTGCCTGCTGATGCATATGTAGTTAGCCAAGTGTCAATTCTTGTAGATCAAACTACATTGACTGGTGAGAAAGATCCCGTTCCTAAATGTTCAACTGGGCAAGGCTCCATTGGTACCAATGATGAGCATACTTTACCTGCTGACTCAGTTTTTATGGGTACAACGGTGCTTGATGGGCATGGGGTATTCAAAATATTTTCCGTAGGGGACAATACTAAGACTGGTAAAGCGACCAAGGCCTCTGATGAGGATACCGAGGAAGTTACACCATTAAAAGAGCAACTGGTAAGTCTTTGTAAGGTAATTGGGGTTGTTGGTTTTTTGATGGCATCAGCCTCTTTTATTGCTGTTTTGTCTTGTGGTTTTTTTAAAGGAGACTTTAGTTTAACCTTGCCGCAGTTTTGGTTTGCTTTAGCGGTTTTGGTTTCAACGATGGTTGGTTTGTCTAAAGTTTGGGTTCCTTGGGTTTACGATGGTTTTGAAATGTTGAATATCAATGCAAATGTTCCCTCTTTAATCGAAGCCGAGGGTTTTGCTGCTTGGATAAAGGTGATTTCGGCTGGATTATTATTGTTGATTGCATCTGTTTTTATTTTGATTTTTAAAGGTTACGGTGTTGCTGAATTTCTGCTTCCAGTTGAAGCTTCGTCCCAGATTCTTTCAGCATTCATGATTGCCGTTACAATAATTGTTGTTGCCGTGCCAGAAGGTCTTGCCATGAGCGTGACTCTTAGCTTGGCCTACAGTATGAGGCGGATGACACAGGCAAATACTCTCGTACGTCAGATGCATGCATGCGAAACGATTGGGGCTGCTACTGTTATTTGCTCTGATAAAACAGGGACTTTAACTACCAGCAAAATGGAACTTCAGAGTTTTGTTTCTGTAATGCTTCCTAATGGGCTTAAAGAAAATGATCCCTCGTCAGTCTTCATTGCAGAATCAGTGGCTGCAAATTCAACTGCAGATTTATCTCGCACAGAAAAAGGCGTTGAAACTCTTGGGAATCCTACGGAATCAGCGCTCCTTTTATGGTTGGAAAAAGCAGGTCCTAGTTTTCACTACTTGAACTTAAGGCAACAATTTCAGATTGAATCTCAATTAACATTTTCCACCGAGCGAAAATTTATGGCCACATTTGGCCGTTCATCTGCCTTAAATGGGACCGAAGTCCTGTATGTAAAAGGAGCACCTGAAATAATTCTTGCAAGATGTAGCACCATTGGAAAAAGCGATGGTGTTTTTCCCAAAGACGAAGCTTCCGCCAAGGAAATTGAAAATCAATTGGTTTCCTTTCAGTCCCGTGGAATGAGAACTATCGGGATTGCTTGGCGAAATGGTTCGCTCGGTTCTGCTGACCTTTCCACAGAGGCTGTAGGCCTGACTTGGATGGGGTTTGCTGTTATCGATGATCCGGTTCGACCTGAGGTTCCTAAGGCCATACGCTCGTGCATCGATGCAGGAATCGAAGTAAAAATTATTACTGGTGATAACACCCCCACTGCACGAGAGATTGGTCGGCAAATTGGATTAGATGTAAATGGACCTGGGGCCACACTTACCGGCTCAGAGTTTGCTGCAATGAATGATGAGCAAGCGCTTCTGGCTGTAAAAGCGTTAAAAGTTTTGTCGCGTGCTCAACCACTGCACAAACAAAGAGCTGTTCAGCTTCTTCAAAAACAAGGGGAGGTTGTTGCGGTTACAGGAGATGGGGTAAATGATGGGCCTGCATTGAATTATGCAGATGTTGGGTTAGCAATGGGGATTACTGGTACAAGTGTTGCCCGTGCTGCAAGTGATATGGTCATTCTTGATGACTCATTTGGAAGTATTGCTTCTGGGGTTATGTGGGGACGGTCTCTTTACAGGAACATCCAACGGTTTATCGTATTTCAGCTGACAATAAATGTTGCCGCACTGGTGATAGCTCTTCTTGGGCCATTTATAGGTGTAGCAATTCCTTTAAATGTTATTCAGATGTTATGGGTGAATTTAATAATGGATACGTTTGCTGCACTTGCATTAGCTACGGAGCCAGCGGATCCAAGCGTGATGAAGGATCGTCCTCGTGGTAGGGGAGATTTTATTATAACGCCAGAAATGTCTCGCTCCATTTTTGGATGGGGTATTGCTTTTGTTGTGGTTTTGGGAGGATTGTTGTTGTGGATGAAGTCGAAATCAGAGAACGGAGAAATTTCTCCAAAAAATTTAACGATTTTCTTTTGTGTATTTGTAATGCTTCAATTCTGGAACATTTTTAATGCTAGGCGTTTTGGCGGATTTCGTTCAGCTTTTTCAGGCCTGCTAGAGAATCCTCTATTTGTGATTATAACTGTGGCAATATTGGCCGGACAAATAGTTATTGTTCAATTTGGAGGAACTTTTTTTAAAACAGTTCCGCTTTCTTTAGAGGACTGGTTGCTGATTTCAGCATGCACCTCGCCGGTAATTTTTATCGGCGAAATCGTAAGGTTTTTGGGAAGGTCAAAATCGTCTTAATTTTAAATAGATTTTCGTTTTATTTTTATTCCAATAAGGAGTTTAAACTGTATGTCTCTCCCATTAATATCGGGTGCTTTAAAAAAAGGTTCGACTCCAAATGAAAGCACTGTCAGCCGGCAACTTCCTTCCAACATGGTGGCTTCTGAATTTGGCGAAGTTAACGTGCATGATTTGCCAGGAAAACGAACTGTTGATTTTACAATTCTTATGGAACCAAGTGGAGAGTCTAGCGAGGGATGGCAAACGGGTGTTGCAATTGATGGAAGCGGTTCCATGCTTTCTTCATATGGCAGGGCTTTTGTTCCTGGCCCTGGTGCACCGCCCATGGACTCTACTTTGCGATCCAGTTTGATTACTAAGGGATTGGCAAATAAGAAAATGATCGATGGTAAAGAGAATGTTGTTCCTACCAAAGAGGGAATTGCAGAACTTAGGCGCCTTGGCTATGGTGAAAGTCCCAATGAAGTGGAACCACTTGCGAGGGATTTTACTGCTTATCTTGCAAGTAAGCTTGATGCTGATGGGGGAACCACTGTTATTTATTGGGCCTGTGGAACCGGGGCAGAGTATGAGGTTCTAGGTGATTTTACTTCAAAGCAATGTGAATCAGCAAAGTTTAACGGGCCTTCACATGCGGTTGGCTTTGGTAGGGCGACTCACCTTGTTCCGGCTATGAAATATTTTGTTGATCGTTTTGCGGATGCAAAAAATGGCATGTATATTTTCATCACAGATGGAAAAATTGATGATATGGAAAAAGTCAAAGCTTACACAATTTCTTTATGCCAGCAGATAGAGGCTAAAACACGAAACGAACTAAAATTCGTCTTAATTGGTATAGGCAATCAAATTGATGAAGACCAAATGTCAGAGTTAGATGATCTTGATTCTAATACCTCTGTTGATCTTTGGGACCACAAAATTGCCAAAGAAATGAGGCAGCTTGCTGAAATATTTGCAGAGCTGGTTAGTGAAAATCAGATTGTTGCACCGTCTGGAAAAATCGTTGATGCCGAAGGAAATGTAGTGAAGATGATGTCGGATGGTATCCCTGCAAAAATCAAGTTTGAAATCAGCCAAACATCCAAATCTTTTGCGCTGGTTATTGGGGAAGATCAGATTCTTCAACAATTACCTCCCTATACTAAATCGTGATTTTAACTACCTAGAAAAATTTGATTAGCGGAGTTTTTAATGCAGATTTCAGACGACAAAGTTGTAGAACCGTTTGGCGAAATAAACATTTTTCCTGGAAAACCGGGATTTAATAGGATACGGGGAACTGTTCTCTGTCCACCTTCTGTGGAAAATGCAAGTGTCGCCCTTGCAATTGATGCGTCCCGATCCATGGTTGATAATTTCGGTGGATCAGGCCTTTCTCGGATTTTCAAAAAAGAAAATCAGGTTGAACTTGTTGCCAGGGTTATGGCTAATTATCTTGCTAATTTCGCAGGCGATGGGAAAGTAAGTCTTTCGTATTGGGCTTGTGGTGTAGGCGGAAGCGAGGTTGTTGATCTTGGACGAATAGATGCTAATCAAGCAGATACAAAATCATTTGCACCGCCAAATAATATGGGGACGGGAACAAGGCTTGCCCCGGCCGTAAAGCATTTAACTGAGGGGTCATTCAAAAAGGCCAAATGGTCATTAAGTGTGTTTGTTACCGATGGGGTTATCGATGATCTTGAAGATATTAAAGCCTATACTTGGGATATCGCTAGGCAAATTTCCAAGGGTGAACGAGGTTTTACCAAACTTGTGCTTATTGGTCTTGGCGCTAGTTGTGATGAAGGACAGATGGAGATTCTGGATGACCTTTTAGATGATAGCGGATTGTTGGACCCTACTGGTAATGAGATTGATATTTGGGATCACAGTATGGCTGCAGATATGAAAAGTCTTGATGCTATTTTTAAGGAAGTTGTGACTAAGGATATGATTATTGCCCCAAGCGCAATATTGACTGATGACCGTGGGGTTCCTGTAAAATCTGATATTCCATTTAGCGATGGTTTACCTGCCATTTTTGAATTTGAATTACCATCAGGCTCCAAGTCTTTTACGCTTGAGCTTCCTGATGGACAAAAAATTGTCCAGCCATTGGCATAATATTTTTTTACTTACTGTTTTGAATTTTCAAATTGATAACAAGTAGAAAAGCGTATAAATGGCTAGAAATTTTACACTTCAAATATTCTTATGGAAAACGCGAGAAATTTGATTCGGTTTTTTATGAGCGGCACTTTTAGGGATTGATTTCTATAAATTTAAACATGGCTTTAATTCTGTTTGTGAAAGTATTGCCAATTTGGTGAACATGATCACTTATGATTTTTAATTCTAAATTGTTGTTCCATCTGGCGGCAAAACAGTGGATTTGCTTACCAACATACTTTTGTTTAGGATTTGCTTTAACAGGTTGCCGCTTGCTATTAAAGTAGGTTTGCCACCAAGTTAATAAAGAAGCGGTTTTCTTGTTTTTTTTCATTCTAAGCACAATTGCATATTTATAAAGACGGTCTGTAATTTGTAATAGA
>CAJCCR010000176.1 GCA_903960945.1 uncultured Planctomycetaceae bacterium | reverse complement strand
TTTTCTTTGATCAATTCTGCGACAAGGGAAGGATCTGGGTAATAAAGAATTCCGCCATCTTCAGAAGGTGCGCGAAGTTCATGCAGGGAAATCAACGGGTTGTTTCCATTAAAATTGAATCAAAAGTGAAAGAACCAGATGGATTAATTCCATGCCATGAAAGTTGCTCTTCCGCTTGCACCAATACTTTACGGTAGTAAGCAAGGCGCTTTGCAGAATCATCAAGCACGGCACCGAAAGTTCGGTTGGGATCGATATAAAGCCTAGGTACTGCAACTTCTTGAATCTTCATGTTGTAGTAAGCCGCCTGCACCCATAACTCTAAGGGCATGCCCCAACTGGTTTCGGTGATTTGAAACTTCGCAAGGGCGCTGCAGTTATACGCTTTAAAACCGCAGAACGCATCAGTTACCTGCAAGCCATAGCGCAGATTTAATTCTTTGGTGATCAGAGTGTTGATGCGCTTACGATCTTCGGGTGCGCTATTATCTTGGCGAAAATCACGAAGGTATCTACTGCCCGAAACAATGTCGGCATGATCGATCGCTTCCAATAAAACGGGAATTCTCGAAGGTTCATGCTGCCCATCACAATCCATGGTGATGAGAATATCTGCATTATGCGATAAGGAGTATTCAAAAGCGGAAATCAAGGCTGCGCCATACCCTTTGTTTTTTTCGTGGGTGATACGCTCGATCCCAGATTCTTGATCTAATTTTTTGGAGGTGTCATCGGTTGAACCATCATCGATCACCAGAATTCGATTTGCGTATTTACGCACTTCTTCCAACACCGCATGAACATGGTTGGCTTCATTGAAAACTGGAATAGCTATAATAGTATTCAAGGCGTTGACTCCAAATTGGATGTACCGACGAACCTATAGTAATACTTCGCCACATCCTTGTAATTATTTTATGGTAGCACAGAGGTAGAAGTCAAAAAGGTTGTCACAATTAAATGAAGCAAAGTTGTAACAAGCCCGTATATTTTGAATAAAACGAAATCTCACAATGGTTATACTTTATATAACCACATGTAAGCAAAGCTATGAAACCAGATCAAAGTAATAATGAAAGCAAGCTTTTCCCTTGGTTTGACCCGATGGGAGCATCTGAAAAGTTTCGTCCGGTGCTTTGGTTTTTACTTTTCCTTATGGTTGTTTCTTTACAGGGCCCGCACTTTATTTATTCTCTGCCAGGCAATTTAAACTCTGGGAGTGATTTTTTCCAAGACTGGGCTTCCGCCAAGGATTGGCTTGACGGCCGCTCAATATACGGTCCACTTGCTGATTCCCTGAATCGCTTTCTTGATATCCAAGCCGACAGCAAAAATACAACCATGGATGTTCATGTCAATGCGCACCCACCCTTCTCGCTTTTTGTTGTCTTACCCTTTGCGTTTCTGCCTTATGTACATGCCATGCTTTTATGGAATCTGGTCATGCTCGGTTTGTTTGTGTGCTCTGTTGTATTCGTTCTTAAAACATTGAACCTTCCCTGGCATTGGTGGTCCCTATTTCCTGCGGGAACACTTTTCCTTTTATGTGGCCCCTTACAAAGCCAAATCAATCAAGCACAGTGGAACTTCCTGCTTCTATCGTTACTGCTTGCAACTTATAGCTTCGACCTTAAAAACAACCCATGGCTTTCAGGCATCAGCTTAGGCATAGCTGCCGCACTCAAACTTACCCCTATATTTCTAATCCTCTGGTTTGTATTTGATCGTAAATGGAAAAGCCTCTTTGCTTTTATTCTCTCTTTCATGATTTGCAATCTACTTGCAATCATTGTTTTTGGTCTACCCGATATAAAGGATTACCTGTTGAGGGTATTGCCTTTAGTCAGAGATTTTGAAGGTTCACTCGGAAACATCTCGTTGAATGGTTTCATGGGAAAACTATTCTTCCCTGAACACCCCGAACTTTTACCACCTCTAATTCTAGCCCCCGCCTTAGGTAAGGCGCTTGCCCTCATATTACAAATAGCATTCACTTCCTTTTGGGTTATCCTATTTTTTCTACCCATGCCCGAGAAACGAGAAAGACTTTTCTTCCTAGGCATAGTCATCATGCTTTTTGTTTCGCCTATCACTTGGGATCACTATCTTGTGCTTGCATTACCGGCCCTTGCCTTCTCTTGGAGAGATCTCAGGCAGCACCCGATGCTCAATATCTTCTTTCTGATAACCTTGGTTTTGTTCTCTGTATGCCTAGGGGATTTGCAATTACATTTCATGCAGAGCAAACCTGTAGATTCTTTTTATGGTCCTATTTATTCAGTCACATTATTCAGCATACCCACCTATGCACTTTTTCTGTTACTGATGATGTTATTGCACCCGATATTCCGCAAACCAGAAACCTATCGCACACTTTGAGTTTCAAAAATATTGGGATTGCTGATTGAACCCACCCTTAAAGCAGGTGTATCATCCATTGCTTGAACCATACCTAACAAGGAATTGAACATGAATCTGATGACCCCGATATTAATAATGCTCTCTCTAGGTTTTGCCGCTGATGAAACAAAAAAAACAACAGAGACAGTGATTTACAAGGGCGCAATCATTCACACTGCCAACGCTATGCCGATCATCAATGGATATTTGGTAGTAAAAGATGGCAAGATCATTGCCTTGGGCAGCGCAGAAAACATGCCAGCATTTCAAGGAAAAACAATTGATGTCACAGGGAAAGTAATCATTCCCGGGTTAGTAGATAGTCATTCGCACCTTGGGGTTTTCGCCCGCCCGCAAGTTCCCGCAAACTCCGATGGCAACGAGGGCAGCGGCCCACTTCAGGCATCACTGCGTGCCTTGGATGGTATCACCCCGAACGATCCCGGCATCCGCATGGCCCTTGCTGGTGGTGTTACTACTGCCAACATCATGCCTGGCAGTGGTAATGTGATTGGCGGGCAAACCCTTTATGTAAAATTCGTGGGCCAGACCGTCGAACAAATGCGCATCCAGAACATTCCGGTACTGGGTGGGCTAAAGATGGCGAACGGCGAAAACCCCAAGCGCTTCAACTTTGATCGCACCAAAGGTGCACCAGCGACGAGGATGAAAATCCATGCAATGCAGAGAGAGCAGTTCATCAAGGCACGAGAATACCAGAAGAAATGGGCTGATTATCGCAAGAAGAAAGAGACCGATACCAAGGCAGAATCGCCCGAGGTGGACTTAGCACTAGAACCATTAGTTGAAGTATTAGAGCGCAAGAGAACAGTGCATTTTCACTGCCATCGTGCTGATGATATCTACTCTGCATTCAAACTTTCGCAGGAGTTCGATTTTGAGATTGTGCTGCAACATGCGACCGAGGCATATCGCATTGTGGATGAACTTGCAAAAAAGAATGCCTGGGTTTCACTAACTTTGGTGGATAGCCCTGGGGGCAAAGCAGAAGTATCAGGGCTGCTTGAAGAAAACGCTGCAGCAATTACCAAGGCGGGCGTGAAGGTTGCAATCAATACAGATGACCCAGTTACAGAATCGAGATTTTTTCTACGCACAGGCGCAATCGCATTACGAGGTGGAATGACAGAATTAGAAGCGCTTAGGGCATTGACATTAAATCCAGCAACGATGATGCATTTAGAGAAGCGGGTGGGTTCCCTTGAAGTTGGAAAAGATGCAGATTTTGTTGTGCTTTCTGGTGCACCCTTCAGTATTTACACACAAGTTCTTGCAACATTTATCGAAGGAAAACAATTATTTGATCGAACGGTTCATGAGAATTGGGCCTATCAAGCAGGCGGTTTTGCCTTGGTTGACAGAGAGAACAAACTGCCCAAGGTTCCTGCTGTGGTTTCAAGCATGCCCAAGGTAATAGGAATTGATCTAGGCAATCTGAAAGCCCCAATGTCTGAAACCCCCGAACGCCTTGCAATCTTTGCAGGTCGCATTCATACGGTTTCAGGAAAACCCATCCTAGAGGGTGTTGTGCTTTTAGAAAAAGGAAGGATCACTGCGGTAGGCAAAATTGACGAGGTAAAAATCCCACTAGGCACCCCTGCTCTTGCCGTTGCAGAGGTCACTCCTGGCCTGATTGATGCTCATTCAAGCGTTGGGCTTTCTGGCGCGTTAAACATTCAAGCTGATCAAGATCAGGATGAAAACACCGATCCCAATCAGGCAGACCTTCGAGTCATTGATGGCTTCAACCCTGATGAGGCTTTGCTCGAATTTCTTCGCAGGCAGGGTGTGACAGTGCTTCATGTAGTGCCCGGCGCAGTCAATGTTATTGCAGGTCAGACAGGCATATTAAAAACCTATGGCAACACGGTAGATGCCATGACGATTAAATTTCCCGCAGCACTCATGATCAACCTAGGCGAAATCCCCAAGAAGACTTATCCCAATAAGGCGCCCACTACAAGGATGGCAACCGCAGCCCTGTTGCGTAACGAGTTCAACAAAGGTAATGAACAACTTCGTAAGCGCTTAAAGGAAACAGATGCATCGAAGCTTGAACCCAAGCCAAAGCTCGATCCTTTTGCAGATGCAGTTTCAGGAAAGTTGCCCGTGATCTTTTCGGCTCATCGTGCGGATGATATTCAAACTGCTCTGCGCATCACTTCTGAATTCAAGCTTAAGGCCCAGTTGGATCAAGCCACCGAGGCTTATTTAATGACTGATGAAATTCGCAAGGCGGGCGTACCCATCGTGTTGCATCCTACGATGCAGCGGGTTGCTAGAATGGAAACTTTCAACACATTCGTAGGCAGTGCTCAAAGAATTTCCGATGCTCAGATTCCCTTGGCAATCAGTTCGGGCTTTGAAGATTATGTACCCAAGACCCGGTCGATCAGGTTTGAAGCAGCGATGGCGATGGCTCATGGATTTGGCTTTGATAAAGCCCTTGGTAGCATCACACTTGAGGCTGCAAAAATCCTTGGCATAGACAAAGATTATGGCTCGATCGACATGGGCAAGGTTGCAGATCTGGTGCTCTACGATGGCGACCCATTCGAGCATTCAACCCAAGTAAAGTACACCATCATCGGCGGTCGAATCGTATACAACCGGGATGATTATCTGAAAATGCCCTTCGCTCGCAGGGCCCTGCCCTTTCTAGGTTCGGGCGCTGGCTCCGGCGGCTGTTGCATCGGCTGGTAAACTTCTAAGCAAGTATGCCAGGCACGACTTTTCCAAAGACATCGGTCAGGCGGAAATGTCTGCCTTGAAACTTGAAGGTTAACTTCGTGTGATCAATGCCCAACTGTTGTAACAGTGTTGCTTGAAAATCATGCACATGAACGCCATCAGTTGCAACATTCATTGCAAGCTCATCGGAAGCGCCATACGAAATGCCAGGCTTAAAGCCGCCACCTGCAGCCCAGATGGTAAAAGCATACGGATGATGGTCACGGCCCCATTGAGGCCTGTTGGCGAGATCGCCTTGGATGAACGGAGTTCTACCAAACTCACCGCCCCAGATCACGATGGTATCATCCAATAAACCACGCTGCTTCAGATCGCGAACCAAGGCTGCAGAGGGTTGGTCGGTATCCCTGCATTGGTTGTAAAGTTCGGTGGTGATGCTGCGATGCTGATCCCAGCCTGCGTGCATGACTTGAACAAAGCGGGTGCCTCGTTCAACAAGTCTACGAGCCATCAAGCAGTTGTATGCAAAGGTGCCGGGCTCTCGCACTTGAGGCCCATACATTGCAAGTGTCTTTTCAGATTCCTTAGAAAAGTCGGTTAGTTCGGGCACACTGGTTTGCATGCGATAAGCCATTTCGTACTGAGCGATACGGGTGGCGATTTCTGGGTCGCCAAACTCTTTCAACTTGATCTCGTTTAATTTTGAGATGTCATCGAGTTGAGCCCTGCGCAGGTTTTTGCTCATACCTTCAGGGTTGGAAAGATAAAGAACCGGGTCGCCACCGGAACTGAATTTCACACCTTGATGCTTCGAAGGAAGAAAACCCGAACCCCAATAGAAATCGTAAAAGATCTGACCGCAGGTGGTGCCCTTGCTGATGGAAGTCATGACCACAAAAGCAGGAAGGTTTTCTGATTCGCTACCCAAGCCATAGGATAGCCAAGCTCCCAAGGTGGGCCTACCGGGAATCTGTGCACCACTTAAAAAGAATGATATCGCAGGTGCATGATTCACCGCTTCCGTATGCATGCTTTTAATAAAGCAAAGATCATCTGCAATCGATGCGGTATGTGGCAGAAAATCACTCACCCATGAACCACTATTTCCCCGCTGCTTAAAAGGCTCCACAGGCGAAAGCATCACCTTGCCCTTGGGATTACCTGTCATGGTCGAGAAGCGCTTGCCTTCAAAAAAAGAATCAGGAACGGGTTTACCATGCATCTCGATCAATTTGGGTTTGTAATCAAAAAGATCTACATGGGTGGGCGCGCCATTCTGAAATAGGTAGATGACATTCTTGGCCTTGGGCTTCCAATGTGGAAGATCGGGCAGCCTATTATTCTGGGGGGCAGCAGCGAACCCATCCTTTGCAAGCAAGCCTGAAAGCGCAGCAGTGCCTAATCCCAAGGCCTGCTTCCCGAAGAATTCCCTGCGGTTCACCAGCAACGATTGTTGAATTCTTGGATCCATAATTATTCCTTGTTCAAGGCCTCATCAAGGTTGAAAAGGGAAAGGGCCAGGGTGCCAAACGCTGCCAGCTTTTTACTATCGATGGCGGTGCTCGCAGGCATTTTGCCTACGGAGATAAATTTCTTCGCAGCTTCAGCATCTTTTTCAAAGGCATATTGATACCGCTTAACTGCAGCAGATAAAATTCCAGCTTCCTCGTTACTTGGTTTCCTTGCAAGTATGGCACGAAAGATGTTTTCAATCACAACTTCATCCAAAACTTCACCCTTGTTGGTTGTTGCAAGAAGTTCTCTTTGCGCAAGCACACGAGAGGCTTCAACATAGGTTGTATCGTTAAGGGTTGCGAGGGCGTGAAGCGGAGTATTGGTGCGGGAAAGCTTGACATTACAATACTGCCTGGCGGGGGTATCAAAGAACATGGTGGGGCCGATGATCCTGCGCCAAAAGGTATAGACACTTCGCTTGTAAAGGTTCTCGCCTTGGTCTTGAACATATCTTTTATTCCCAAAGGTTGCATCTTCCCAGATACCTTGGGGCTGATAGGGCCGAGTGGGTGGGCCACCAATTTGAGGAATTAAAAGGCCGGATGCAGCAAGCGCTTGATCACGGATCATCCATGCGGGCCTGCGATATCTTGGGCCGTGGGAAAGAAACCTGTTGGCGCTGTCTTTCTCTTTAGCCTCAGGATCCAACCTCGAAGATTGTTGATACGTTTCGCTAAGCACGATCAATCGAACAAGATGTTTGACATCCCAATTACTATCTTGAAATTCCACTGCCAGCCAATCAAGAAGTTCGGGATGGGAAGGCTTTTCTCCCTGCACGCCGAAGTCTTCAGATGTCTTAACAATTCCGGTTCCAAAGAATTGCTGCCAAAATCGATTGACGATAACCCGCGAGGTAAGGGGGTTTTCCTTGGTCACAAGCCACTGCGCAAGATCGAGCCTGTTGATTGCATCAGCCTTGCGAATTTGAGGAAGCACAGCAGGTACAGCAATACCAACTTTAGCCATGGGCTTTTCGTAATTGCCAATGTTAAGAATAAAAGTTTCCCGCTGCTTCGGCAGCTCTTCCATTACCATCACACGGGGCATCGATTTTGAAAAATTGTCTCGTTCGTCAATAGCTTTGATAAGGCTGTTCAAAATTAGAAAGAGTTCTGGTTTAGGTTTTTCAACTGCCTTTGCAAGTTGTTGAAGTTGCGCCTTGCCTCTCGAGCCTGCAGGCTTGGAAAGAATTTCTTTACTCTCTTTGGAATAATCTTTTGCAGTATCCGAGTCTGATGCCTTTTTACCCTTCTCCCTAGGGAATATTTGATTCTCAAGTTCTTCAACCTGACTTTGAAGCTTACCCACGGCAGTGTCAAGTTGCTTCTTTTTTAAAAGCTCTTGAGGGCTCGAAAATTCCAGCACGGGTGGAGTTTGGGGGTTTCCACCTCCACCATCAACAGGCGTGTTATTAAAGAATGAGAAAAGCTGATAGTAATCTTTCTGCGAAAGTGCATCGTACTTATGATCATGGCATCTGCAGCAATTGAAGGTCAGGCCTAGCCAGATTGTCCCCATGGTTTCCGACATATCCATCACATAATCGATACGGTTTTCTGCTGCGATCCTACCGCCTTCGCCATTGATCATATG
>CAJCCR010000175.1 GCA_903960945.1 uncultured Planctomycetaceae bacterium | reverse complement strand
TTCAAACTTCCTTGTATTTATCCGAAGTAAAATCAAGCTGGTAAGATTCTGGGGATTCATCAGAGAGATTAGCTGAAAATGTTTTGTGACCGTCATCTAGCTTTGCAACCAGATTATCGAGGCAGTATTGTTTACAATCTAGAACAAGGTTCTCTTCATCTTTTTGGATGATCTGCAAGAAAAACATTAAGACGATACTAAGCGCAAGAGCTACAAGGGTACAATCAAAGGCAACATTAAGATGGGAAGTAGCTTCTTTGATAAAAGAACCAATGGCTTTATCGGTATCCCCGCCCATGGAAAGGCTACCTGCAAGACCGCGAACCGTGCCCAAAAATCCAATAGCAGGAAGTGACCAGGCAAGGTAATTAACGGTCGACATGGAAGTGACCATACGATCAATAACCACATCGGATTGCATTTTAACAGCATCAACGACATCTGAACTGGACTTAGTGATACCAAATCGATTTAAAGCAGTTTCTAGCAATTGGGAAAGAATAAAGGGCCCTTTATCTTTCGCTTGATCAGCAATTTTTCTTTGTAGTAGCCTGGCATCTTCGGGAAGAATACGATGCGAAGAATCTTGTGATAAAAGGTTAAGTGAAAAGGCTTCGGATTGCCTAACAACCTCAGCTTTTTTTGCAAATAAAATCAGCAAGGCCCAAGTAAAAGCGATGTAGCAAACAATTTGTTCGGGGCCGAGCAAAAGTTTTAAAAGCCGCTGCTGGTTCCATTTATCACTACTAAAACTAAACTGCCCGGGCATGCAATAACTAATTAGAGTGATAGAAATACCACCCACCAGAACAAGGGCAATCATAAGCCTTGGTAATTCTTTTATTGCTTTATTATTTGTAGGCTGCAAGAGTCACTCCCATGATAAATCAGATCCCATTTTGGAGATCGCAACCGTGTATTGTCAAGGAAGGGATTACTGTTTACAGTAGTTATTCGCTGGAACTTCCCAAATATTCGACAAATACTACGGAATGTTATCATTTTAACAATTATTACAGGCTGATGCGTTCGAACAACACCTAAATAAAGGAAAAACCACCTTGGCTACAGATAATTTGATTGCGGTTCTTTGGGATATGGATGGCACCTTGGTGGATACCGCAGAATTGCATTTTCATGCCTGGGTGCGAATCTGCAAAGAATATGGCAAAGAGTTCACAAGAGCGGACTTCACCGCAACTTTTGGGAAACGAAACCCCGAAATCATCGACTACCTCTTTGATGGAAAAATCAAAGGCCCTGATGCAGAAAAACTCGGTTATCAAAAGGAAGAATACTACCGTGGAGAATCTAGAAAAACTGGGATCGAGCTATTGCCCGGTGTTCTGAATTTATTAAAGAGCCTTAATGAATCTGGCGCAAAGCAAGCCATAGGTTCAAGCGCACCAAAAGGAAATCTCGAACTTATTTTGGAGCTGACAGGCATCGGAAAATACATGCAGGCGATGGTTGCAATGGAAGATACGCAAAGAGGTAAGCCCGACCCTCAAGTGTTTTTAATGGGTGCGGAAAAACTAAAAATCCAACCCCAAAGAGCGGTGGTGGTGGAAGATGCGATTGCAGGGGTACAAGCCGCAAAAGCAGGTGACATGAAGTGCGTTGCAGTAACCTTTGTCGGGCACCACAGTGCAGAGAAATTAAAAGAAGCAGGGGCAGATCGTGTTGTAAAAACCTTGCAAGAAATGACTGCAGGGGATTTTTACAAACTTGCAGAGGGATAACCTCAAGGGGTGATTTTCGCCTGCCTGAACTCGCCCAAGGCATTAGCCTGCCAATATTCCATGGAATTTAAATCGCAACAGGTAAGCCAACCGCCACCATAAACATTGGTATCTAGGCAAAGAAGAGTCTTCAGATTTAAAGGCTGCCCTGAGGTTTGTCTTGTATGACCACAAACAACTTTTTTTCCTGAATGATGCCCAGAAAAATTCGGGTCCAACTTATCCCAGAAAAGCAACTTATCTGTTTGTTGATCCAGTGGTAAAGAAGGATCAACACCTGCATGCACAAAAATATGCTTTTCATTTTCCCAATAACGGCTGCATTCTGATTTGAGAAAGTCGACAATATTTGCATCGAAAAGCTCGAAGTCTGGATTAGCAAGAACCACCCCAAAGGATTGGAGGGTTTGCAATCCACCATACAAAAGCCAATCGGTGTTGAATCGTTTAAAGTGAATGGATTCAAGAAACATCAAATCGTGATTGCCAATCAACATCTTTAAATTGGTAAGGGTCTTAAGCTGGATTAATTTAAGGAGAACATCTTTGGAATTTGGGCCTCTATCGATGTAATCGCCCAAGGTGACCAGAGTATCTTCAAGATCCGGTTTTAAATGATCGAGCAATAAGTTCAAGGGCGTTAAAAAGCCATGGATATCGCCAAATACTAAAAGCCTTCCAGCCATTGAAAACCTCAGGGAGAAGAAAGTCAGGCGGCATCCATACCAGAATCATCAGAAACACTAAACCGGCACTCAGCAAGAACAGCATACTCGGTCAATTTTGCAGCTGTAATTCCAATTCTTTGAAAGCAATCAATGACTACACTATCGGAATCTGTCAAAAGGCTGATCAGTAAATCCATGGGAGTAACGGTTTTTCTGGCATGGATGGAGCTTCGGTCTTTGGCATCCCTGATCAACTCGATTACCTGATCCGAAAGAAATTCCCGATGCAAAAAAAGCTTGGCATGTTCGGGGGTTTTGTCTTGATGAAACAACTCTTGGAATTGAACAGATAACTCGTTTAAATCGGCTTTTAAGCTTTGCCCCCAGGCAATTACACCTGAATCAGGGAAACTTAAAAGGCCCATGAAAAGGTGGGGGGTGCGAATATTGTCTGAACGGGTGGCAACAGCATGCCTGACCGATTCTGAAAGCACAACCAGTGCATCGGGGGAAAAATGAGGGAGATATAATTTTCCATTATTTTCAAAGACATCATCCATGACGCCTCCAGTTTTTTAATTAAAAGAACAAGGTTAAGAAGCCAAGGGAGAAATTATGCAGGTATGGTAAAAGTAAAGCAAGGCGGGCCTTGAAAAGGGTGATAAAAGCTTCATGCCTTTCACCTATTCAACCTGTTTTGCCATTGCTTTGCAGTCTCCAAGGGAAGGAGATTAAGGTTTTCCTGCAAGGTGCGATTCAACTCTTCCAAGGAATCGGCCCTGATAGTTAAATGGCCAAGTTTACGACCCGCGCGGGGCTCCTTACCGTAATCATGTAAATGAGCGCCAGGTATCTGTAGCACTTTAGCGGCATCGGGCATGGAGCCAATGATATTGATCATTGCAGAAAAACCACGAGGCTTGGGATCGCCTAAAGGCAGGCCCGCAACTGCCCGTATATGGTTTTCAAACTGGCTTGTTTCAGCACCTTCGATAGTCCAATGCCCGCTGTTATGAACCCTTGGTGCCATCTCGTTAGCAATTAGCTTGCCCTCTTTTTCAAAAAACTCGACTGCAAGAATACCAACATAATCAAGGGCTTGAAGAATTCTGCCTACTTGAGCAGATGCTTGAAGATTAAGGTCGGCAGCATGAACCTGAGCGGGAGCCAAAGAAAGACGCAAAATCCCCTCGTGATGAAAATTTTCAACAAGCGGGTAAAAGAAAGTTGCGCCATCAATACCGCGAACAGCAATGCACGAAAGTTCACGATCGAATTTAACAAATCCCTCAGCAATGATTCCCTTCTGCCCCAATTGGTTGAATGCGGTGATTGCATCTTCAAGCGATTTAACCAAGAACTGCCCTTTACCATCGTAGCCAAATCTTCTGGTTTTAAGAATCAAAGGCAACTTGAGAACAGCAATGGCTTGTTCCAAGGAAGGCTGGTCATCAACTGGGTAAAAAGGAGCAGTGTCGATACCATACTGATTAAAGAACTGCTTTTCCAAAAGTCGATCTTGGCTTGATTCCAAGGCTATAGGAGGGGGGAAAACGCTGCGAGTATGCGCCAACTTCCTCACAACTGAAACTGGAATGTTTTCAAATTCATAAGTGATTAGGTCGGAAGAGTCTGCCAATTTCTGCAGTGCGGTTGCATCTTCAAAAGGAGCAACAATCTGCTCACCCAACAATGAAGCGGGAGAAGAATGCGAAGGATCCACATAGAGAAACTTAAACCCCAGTGGAATTCCTGCAAGTGCTAGCATTCGAGCTAGTTGGCCTGCACCTAATACTCCAATTGTTTTCATAATTAAGACCTAGGATCTGGGTGATCAAGAACTTCTTTGCTCTGATTTGTTCGCCATGCCCGCAGAGCTTCGCGCACCACTGCATTTTCATTACCAACAATCGAGCAAGCAAGTAATGCTGCGTTGATCGCACCAGCCTTGCCTATAGCAAGCGTGCCTACGGGTACCCCGCCTGGCATTTGCACGATCGAAAGCAATGAATCTATGCCTTTAAGTGTTTTTGATTCGATTGGAACGCCCAACACGGGAAGAATGGTCCAAGCAGAAACCATACCGGGCAGATGTGCTGCGCCGCCTGCGCCTGCGATAATAACCTTTAATCCCCTGCCCTCTGCACTTGTGGCATAATCACGAAGGAGATCAGGGGTACGATGAGCTGAAACCACCTTTACCTCGGATGCAACTTTAAGTTTGTCGAGAACTTCGACAACATGCTGCATGGTTTCCCAATCAGATTTGGATCCCATGATGACGCCAATAACTGGTGGCATGAATCACCTCAAAAAAAGGTTAATGTTTCTAATGAATGGTTTATTCCAAAAAACCAGAAGAGGCCAGCAATCAGCGAGAAAAAAAAGATATCAGGGTTAAAATCGGGCTAACTGCCGGGGTAAAAAACCATCAAGCCCGCCAAGGCTTTCCAAACACCAACGCTGATGATCCGCTCTGGGATTATCGTTTTGCAACTTCCTTCGATGGGCAAGGATTGCAGGTATTTCCCGCATAAAACTCAGCTTTCCCATTAAGAATGGGAATAAGGTCCCCTCGGTGCCTCTACGCCATGCTTTTGCAAGCAGGGCTAGCAAATGCAATGGAACAGTACGCCATAATAATTGGTAGGGAATATTCCTCCAATAAACTCTTTCTTCGTTAAGCGATTGGCTTTCCAGCAACTTACGGTTTAAGCCAGGGTTACCGTAGGATGAAGAAACACGATGAAGCACCTTAGAGCAGGGTTGAAAAACGACATCATACCCAGCCCAATGCAATCGGAATGAAAGGTCGACATCTTCAAAGTAAGCACCAAAAGATTCTGGATAGGCGCCAACCTTAAGAAAAACTTCACGCCTATAAAAAGCACTACTGCCACTAGCGCCAAATACTGGCCCCGGAACCATCCACTTTTCTTCAATGATTTGCCCATTTCCGCGCTTGGTTGCAACGCCTGATGCAAAGTAAGCGTCGCCTGCACTATCAATAATGGCACGGCCTTCGATCTGGCCTGGCCAACGCAAAACCAATGGTGCAACTGCAGCAACTTTAGGATCTTCAAAAGCATCGAGAGCCATTTCCGCCCAACCTGCGCAGACTTCAGTATCATCGTTAAGCAACTCAACCACTTCATGACTTGCAGATTGAACTCCGAGATTTGCAGCTTTGCAAAAGCCTAATCTTTTTGGAGTGCGAATTACTTTGACGCCTTTGAATTTTGCTGCGACTTCACTAATGCACTTATTTTCGGAGGCATCATCAACGACAATGATTTCGGTACTTAATGGGGCGTTTCTGCGCAAAGAAGCCAGGCATCTTGCGAGCAAGTCGGGTCTAGAATAACTGGGAATAATGACGGATAAGGTATGCAAATTCGGGCCTCTGAAAAGATTAAGCTGAAGGTTCTGCCAAGGCCGCAAGAAACTCTACCCGTGCCTTGTTCAAGCTGCCCGAAGACATCAGCTTGGAATATCGAGCGAGCCTGTCGTACCATTTGACTGCCCGGGAATCGCCTAGAAATCGCGCCCAAATACCCAGTACAAACGCTTCACAGCGAATCACCCTGCACATCCATTTTGATTCGCTTTTGCTCCAATGCTTCCGGGCATAGGTCATCAAAGCCTGTCGCGTGATCACCCGTAATCGGGGTGGAACTCTGCGAACATGAATGGGGGCGTGGTGAACCACCGCCAGAGAAGGTTCGTAGCAAACATCATAACCAGCCTTTGCAATGCGTTTGCAAAGATCAACATCTTCGTAGTAGAGAAAATAATCGGTGTCAAACTTTTTCAATTTCTCGAGGCAAGCTCTTTGAGCCAGCATGCAACAACCAGTAATCCAGTCAACTTTTTGCGCTTCATCATTCTTATGCAGGCTGTACTTGCGCCATGCTCTGGGAAGAAACTTGCGAGCCAAGGTTCCCATGAAGGTAGGGAAAGGCCCTGTCGAACCCTGCATACTACCATCGGGATTTCTCAATCCAAAACCAATGACACCAACTTTACTTTGATGCAGGTTATTGGTATTCAAATACGAATCAATGTTATCGAGAAAGTTGTTTTCAGGGGTGATATCAGGGTTGAGGATTAATACCCAGTCGCCACTGGATAGCTTGCATCCTTCATTAACTGCGCAGGAAAAACCTCTATTTTTGGTCCACCTTCGTAGCGAAACATAAGGTTTAGAACGCAGCCTGCGAATCGCAGGGTGATAAGAGGAATTATTATCAATGACAATGATTTCTGCTTGGCCATTTCGAACCAACTCGCATTGCCCCAACTTTCGCACCAACTGCTCTGTGTATTTCCATTGGCGATAATTAACTATAACCACCGAGAGTTTGATTGGGTTGGATTGTTTAATGCTGAAGCCAGCAGGAAGTTGTTTGGCTTCCAAGCTTGGCTGCAACAATAGTAAAGAGCTTTCAGGATCTGGCATCTTGCCCCATTTCTCTCTCAAACCTTCCGTGGTTTTTGAGTCCTAAAAGCATAAACGAATCGGGCAAGTCTAGGCAATGCCACTCCCTTGCCCTAAATCACTCGTCGTCCCTGTAATCACCGTAATCTATTGACTCGATTGCACTTGCGTCACCAGAAAGAGAAGGAAGAAATGGAAATAGCCAAGCTTTTTTTGCAGCATCGAGCTTGCCGCCGTACTCGGAAATCTCGAAGGCCTCGACCAAGTGCACTTTTTCACCCTTGTCCAGTCCATAAGTTTGGATCACTAAATCGCGAAATCGATCTGCATAGGGTTTGATCCATTCCACCATCACCTTTTGGAGCCACGCCTTTCGATCATTGCAATTTTCAGGCAGTGCATCGAAAAACACTCCGTTATAAGGTAGCCATTCGTAGAACTGGGAAACATGACAATCCAGCATGCTCATGATGGAATCAAAAACAGGTTCAATATCGACCACAATATCAGCATGAAAAGGAATTGGTTTGCGAAAATCATCTGCAAAATATCCAAAGACGGGATTAGCTCGAAGATGCGGCGTATCAGGGCAAACCGCAGGAACGGTCACCATATAAGCAGCATCTTGCACCAATATAGAAGTATAACGATGATCGGGGTGATAATCGTTAGGCCGGTGAGTCAGAACCAGATCGGGTTTAAAATTGCGTATAAGCCTGATGATTTGATGCCTGGCTTCCAAGGTTGGCATTAAGGCCCCATCAGCAAAATCAAGCACCCGGTATTCAGTCCCTATAACCTTACCCGCAGCGGCGGCCTCTGCTTTCCTACGCTGGGCCAACTCGGGCCCTTTCATGGTTTGATGCCCACCACTACCATCCGTTACACTTATAAGAAGCACTTCACACCCATGCTTGCGCCAAAGAGCGGAAGTACCACCCACTTTAATATCGACATCGTCGGGATGAGCGCCAATTGCAAGAATTCGTGGAGAAGCCATAATTAATGTCCTTTAGCTAAATAAACTAGTTAAAGAAAAAATATACTCTGAGCGAAGTACAATTTCCATCAATTGCATGGAAGATTCAGGCTAAATTCCCCTTGGGTTCATTGAATTTGTGATTTTATTCTTAGTATTAGGGGTTAAAGTGACCGGCAAGCTTTGACATTTTCTACGTTAAATCCTCATATATTGGTTCTTTGTTTCTTTATTTGGTGTCATTGCCTTGGTACTATCATTACCTGCTGGTCGTCAAGGAAAGACGGCGTGGTTGGAGAAGTTTCTCTCAATTCGCGAAGGTTGGAGCCCAAGTCCCAAGCATTTTATAGTCGCAATGATTTGTATTGGGAGATTCTATATTGGCTTTTCCGATGACCTTATTGTTTGCATTGACACTATTTTCGAGTGCGACATTACTGTTTTTAGTGCAACCCATGGTAGGAAAAATACTTCTACCTTATTTGGGTGGAACACCTTCTGTCTGGAATACCTGCATGGTGTTTTTTCAGGCAGCGTTATTAGGTGGCTACACGTATGCTCATTGGCTCACGAAAAACAGACCGTTTAAAACACAGATTTTCATTCATGGCATCGTACTCGGTGTTGCCTTTTTGCCCCTTGCAATCATGCGTTTCGATGCGGGTATTCTCGCAAGAACTATTTTGCCCCCGCCAACTTCAAGTAACCCTGCCCTTTGGTTGCTCTTTGTTTTAACCTTGGTTGCAGGGCTACCATTCTTTGCAGTTTCGACTTCCGCACCATTGCTTCAAAAATGGTTTTCGACCTCAGATCACCCTGATGCCAAGGATCCCTATTTTCTTTACGGGGCCAGCAACCTGGGAAGCATGATAGGCTTATTGATCTATCCTTTTGTGATTGAACCAAAAATTGGCGTTGCAACCCAAGCCGTGCTTTGGGTGTTTGGTTATGCAGGCCTTATAGGGATGACCTTCCTTTGCGCAAGGATGGCTTCCAAACGACAATTGCCAGAAAACACAAAAAGCAATTCCGTTTCAGAACCCTCCCCCAGTAATTTCACAAGATTTAGATGGGTGGCACTCGCCTTCATTCCTTCCAGCCTGATGCTAGGTACCACCACTTATCTCACCACTGACATTGCTGCAATTCCATTGCTTTGGATTCTCCCTTTAAGCCTTTATATTCTCAGTTTCATCCTGGTGTTTTCTCACATACCCGCTTCCGTTTACCTTTTATTTATAATCAGCGTGCCTATTATTTGGCTTACTAAAACTGCAAATCTTCCAGAATGGCAAGGCTTTGGCTTCGAAGCTCTGACAAATTGGCTCGATGACATAGCTCGCGCGCTTAAAAAAGATTCCTCCGTTTCTTTCTTCCAGATAACTTACACGTTGCTTAGCGTGATGTTTGTAGGGCTATTTTTCAAATCACACAATCGCATCCGCTTGGGCATGGTCTTGGTAACTCCCATTCTGCTTTTGTTTGTTGTCTTTATGCATCAGATTAAAACCGCACTCGACCTTCGAGAAGTGGAAATCATCGGCATTCATCTTGCACTGCTTTTCGTAACTGCAATGTTGACTCATGGCGAATTGGCAAGAACCAGACCGCCAGCATCGCACCTAACCGAGTTTTATCTTTTGATGTCATTAGGCGGGGTGCTCGGGGGTATTTTTAATGCGCTTATTTCTCCAAGTATTTTCCCACGCATTCTTGAATACCCACTGGTTGCAGCCATTGCTTTAATTTTACTTCCAGGCTTTTCTTTACCCAACCCCCTCAAATGGATTGCTGTTCCTATCCGAGCTTTCAGCTTCCTCATTGGGGTTGTTGCTGTGGGAATACTTTTGGTTCAAAACTGCCTTGATCGAAGTTATGCACTCGAAAAAGCAAATAGCGCACCCGAGTTTATTCGCGGTTTTTCCCGCATGATTGCAACGGGCTGTAATGACCGCACCAATCTTCTTTTTGAAGAGCGCAATTTCTTCGGCTGCTTCACTATTCAAAAATGGGAAAGCCCCACCACAGGCGAAATGTATCACACCATGTATCATGGCACCACCAACCACGGTATGCAATGTGTCGAACCTGCTGAAAGGCGCATCGATACCCTCACCTATTTCCATAAAGTCGGGGCAATTGGCCAACTTTTTGAAGCTGTTGAAAAAAAGAAGAATGGCGCACCTGTCAACATGGGCGTTCTTGGAGTTGGCACAGGCACCCTTGCAGCATACTCCAAAAAGGGTTGGGGCCTTACCATGTATGAAATCGACCCGGCAGTGGTTAAATCTTCCATCGACCGATCTGACTATTTTTCTTTCGTTAACGATGCGAAAAATCGGGGCGTCAAGGTCGACATTATTCTCGGTGATGGCAGATTACAATTCCTGAAAGCACCCGATGCATCTTACGATCTTATTTTTATGGATGCATTCACTTCAGATGCTGTTCCCGTGCATCTATTAACCCGCGAAGCATTTGATATCTACCTTAAGAAACTTGCACCAGGCGGGATCATCGTCCTTAATATTGCGAATCGCTACCTGAACTTTGAACATGTCCTAGGCAACATGACCGAAGATCGAAATATCGTAGGCATGATTCAAGGGGGATATGAAGTCCGAGAGATAGATAAGTATGGAACCAATTGGGTCGTGATGGCCCGCAAAACAGAAGATTTTGGCGTTCTACCCGAACTTAAAGCAGAGCTTAAGACCGATTCCGAAGATTGGGTTGAAACATGGAGAAAGATTGAATCCAATCCCAAACTTGGTGTTTGGACCGATGATTATTCGAATTTGCCAAGCATATTCAAATGGAGTCGATAGAATAATAACTATTATACTTTTTTAGCTAGGAGAAAGACCTTGTCTCCCTTCCAGATCAACATGTTAGCAGCCTATGCGTTTACTCTGTTCAGCAGCGCGACGCTGTTATTTCTTGTGCAACCCATGATCGGGAAAATGATCCTTCCCCTTCTAGGAGGCACACCAGCGGTATGGAATACCTGCATGGTTTTCTTCCAGGCACTGCTTCTTGCTGGATACGGGTATGCCCACCTTTCCACAACTTTTCTCGGCGTTCGAAAGCAAGCCCTAGTGCATATGGGGGTCATGCTTTTACCCATTTTGTTTTTCCCAATTGCAATCAATAAAACCTTCCTTGAAGGTGGCGAAGACAATCCTATTTCTGGGCTTCTTATGCTTCTCTTCACCTCTGTGGGGATTCCCTTCTTCGTTGTCTCCAGTAGCGCACCCATCCTGCAAAAATGGTTTTCCAGCACCAATCACCCTGCCGCAAAAGACCCCTACTTTCTTTACGGCGCCAGTAATCTTGGCAGTATGCTTTCCTTGGTTGGTTATCCTTTATTCGTCGAACCTTACTTGCTGTTAGCAGACCAGAGAAAGTATTGGGCTGTAGGCTACGGATTTTTAATGTTACTCACCGCACTAAGCGGCTGGCTCATGTACAAATGCCCCCCTGCTGAAGTTTCAACCTCGAGCAATCTAGAATCAGAAAATGAAGCAGAAAAAGTTTCATGGGGCCGTAGAGGCTGGTGGATTCTCCTTGGTGCAGTCCCATCTAGTTTGATGTTGGGCGCAACCACTTATATGACCACAGATATTGCAGCCATCCCTTTACTTTGGGTTCTCCCTTTAGGTTTATACCTCTTGAGTTTTATCATTGTGTTTTCGCGGGTGCCTGAATGGGTTCACTCTTCGATGATAATTGCAACCCCCATGCTTGCACTTCTATTAGTGTTCATGATGCTTTCAGAAATCAGACCACCTAAAGTTTATTACACGGTGGCAATCCATCTTACTTGCTTGTTCACTGTTTCCATGGTTTGCCATGGAGAACTTGCAAGAAACCGGCCTTCCACCAAGTACCTTACCGAGTACTTTTTGTGGATGTCGTTTGGTGGCGTGGTAGGCGGGCTTTTCAACGGCCTTCTCGCACCCATCGTCTTTTACGGGATTGTTGAATATCAGCTTATCCTTATGGGTACATGCTTTATTCTACCCCCGCTTTTCGTCAGCAAACCTAACAAATGGAACAACCTTGCTGACCTTAGCCTTGCCTTGCTTTTCATCATTGGTGGCACGGTGCTCATCTACTTAAGAACGAAAGATAATGACATCCAATACGATATCTTGAAAAGCACCAACCATTGGAAATGGCATGCAAGTATCGTTGGCATCTTTCTTGTTTATGGTGTTTATTACATATTCAAAGAAAAAGCCCAACGGCTCGAACGGGCCTTGGATATTGTTCTCCCACTCGCTTTAGCATTTCTTTCTTTTGGTCTTATCTGGGGCCTTTTTTCAGACACCCTATGGCCTAGAGTCAAAGGCTTGGCTGGCTGGATCAACCTTAAGCCTGCCCAAACTCTTGCAATTCTTACTTATGGTGTGCCCACGGTTCTATGCTACACCTTTGTCGAGCGCCCTTTCCGCTTTGGCCTAAGTGTTGGCGCAATTTTACTCGCCTCCGGGTTCAACACGCTTTTTGACACTACTGTTTCCTATCAAGATCGTAGCTTTTTTGGTGTACTAAAAGTCGAAAATGACCGATTCTTCCGCAGGCTCGTTCATGGTACAACCCTGCACGGCAAGCAATTCCTCGATCCAGATGGCCATGGCATACCTTTAACTTATTACCATGAAACAGGCCCCATCGGCCATGTGATGGCTGCGTACAATGTTCCTGACAAAGATAACAAATACCCTAATTGCGCTTTCATTGGCTTGGGTACAGGCACCATGGCGGCCTACGCAAATAAAGGCCAGCATGTAACTTTCTACGACATCGATCCCGTGGTCAAACGCATTGCTTTTGATAACGACAAGTACTTCACCTTTGTTGAAGATGCCCGCAAGAAAGGCGCAAAGGTCGACCTTGTATTGGGGGATGCTCGACTGACCATGGAAAGGCAAGATCTTTCCGATGATGAAAAGTACAAAATCGTCGTGGTCGATGCTTTCAGTTCTGATGCGATCCCAATCCACTTGATAACTCGTGAAGCGCTGAAAATGTACCTGACGAAAATCACTCCCGATGGTTTGATTTGCTTTCATATTTCCAACCGCTACCTTGATCTCAAGCCTGTGCTTGCAAATCTTGCCCGGGCGGAAAACCTGAAGACGCTTTATTTCAGTGATGATGATGAAGCAGAAGCAGGGAAAGCTCGTTCAACCTGGGTGGTGTTGGCAAACAACCAGAAGGCACTTTCCCGATTGCTTACCAAAGAAAACCTGAAGCCGATTCAAGCTGAATGGGATAAGCCTCTTAAAATGCTTTCAGGAATGTCTTGGGAGCAAAGCCCCGGGCCTGGCTCATTTGCCCTGATGCTTTTGGGTGCGTTAAAGAACACCGATGCCCCTTGGGAACCTGTAAATACCCGTGATGAGGTGGGTGTTTGGAGCGATGACTACTCCAATCTTCTTAGCGTATTCATGTGGTAACGTGGGCCAAACTCCAACAAAAAAACCTCGCCCGAACTTCTTGGTTCAGGCGAGGTTTTTCTTTTATCCTGACTCATTTTACCATTCTATTTGCTGCCCTAAGCCGTCTGCTTTTGCTTTCTGAAACACTTTTAATGCTACAGCAAGATCTTCGATACCTAATCCTAGCGACTTGAATAATGTGATTTCCGAAGGATCAACGCGGCCTTTGTAACGGCCACCAATGATTGGGCCCAACTCGCGAACTTCACCCCACTTCAATGTCCCATCTTCGAAGCCTTTTTGAAAATCTCCAGCTTCAATTCTACATTGGTCACGGCTATCAACAACGATCCTACTGAACTTCTGCACTGCTTCCGGGGTTAGCTCTGCCTTGCCCATAAAGTTGGATCCTATTGCGTTTACATGCATCCCTTCCTTGAGCCATTCTGCTTTAAAGAATGGATCTCTTGCGGAAGTCGCAGTCACCAAAATATCCTTATCCTTGGCAACATCATCTGGGTTTGCAAGCGGGGTAACTTCAACGCCACAAACCTCGGTCATCTCTTTGGCGAAGGCATTGCGATGTTCTTCATTGGGGCTGAATACATCAACTTTGGTGATTTTGCGAACCTTGCAAACTGCTATAAGCTGGGTTCGGGCCTGCTTGCCACTACCAAAAATCCCCACCCGTGATGCATCTGGATTAGCAAGATATTTCGTCGCAACACCGCTTGCAGCGCCTGTTCTTACCTGACCAAGATAATCAGCCTGCATTAGGCTAAGAAGGTCTCCGGTTTTGCCATCAAATAAAGTGAAGAGAAACTGAGCATTACCTTTTCTGGTGGTCGCATAAACTTTGGAACCCATGCCGCCCAAAGTTTTTGCGGATGCCCCCATGGTATGCAATACGCCATGATCGGTTACCACTCTGGCACGGTTTATATTCATTGCTTCTTCAATACCAAGCTTTTTCAGCCCGATTTCAACCCCTTCCATTGCCATTTCCATGGTCAACACTTTACGAACATCATCTTCTCTAAGCATAAGTACGGGCATGACGAAATCTCCATGGGGGGCAATTAAACGGCGGTTTTCAGCCAATCTTGAAGCTTATCAAGGCCTGCTTCTAAAACTTCTTTGCTAGTGGCATAAGAAAGTCTGGCATAGCCCTCTGCGCCAAAAGCGGAACCTTGAACCAAGTTTACATGGGCTTGTTCTAAAGCCAGCAAACAAAAGGATGCAGAATCAGTTACTGTTTTACCAGCAAAGGATTTGCCAAAATAGGAAGAAACATCAAAGAAGGCATAAAAAGCACCAGGCGGCACCTTACATTTGATACCCGGCATCCCTTGCAACTTCTTAATTACAAAATCCCTACGTGATTCAAATTCCTTACGCATAACCCCAACACATTCCTGCGGCCCGTCCAATGCTGCAATCGCTGCAGCCTGGCTAACACTACAAGGGTTACTTGTTTCCTGGCTTTGAATATTGGCCATCGCTTTTACTACTGCTTCCGGTGCAATAGCCCAACCAATGCGCCAGCCTGTCATTGCGTAAGTCTTGCTCACACCACTTATAGTTATGGTTTTGGCCTTCAAACCTTCGCGCAACGTTGCAAAGCAAGTGGCCTTGGCATTGCCATAAACCAACTGCTCATAGATTTCATCACTGATGACACCAATATTTGCCTCTAAAACCAGATCAGCAATTGCTTCAAGTTCTGCATGGGTATAGACAGCGCCGGTAGGGTTACTGGGCGAATTAATCAGCAATAGCTTTGTTTTGGGCGTAATCGCCTTCTTGATTTGCGCTGCTGAAACTTTAAAATCCGCTTCCATGCTACAAGGAATCAATACAGGCGTAGCACCAGTCATCGAAACCAAATCGCTGTAGCTGACCCAGAAAGGTGTAGGAATAATCACTTCATCCCCTGGGCCAACCAAGGTAAGCAAGGCATTATGAATGGAGTGCTTTGCACCATTGGAAACAATAATTTGATCAGGGGTGCAGTCGAGGTTGTAAACTTTCTTGTACCAACGCGAAATCGCTGTTCGAAGCTCGACCGTTCCATGGGCAATGGTGTAATGAGTCTGGCCGGACTTCATCGCAGCAATGGCAGCCTGGCAAATATGATCAGGAGTGGGAAAATCTGGTTCGCCCAGGCTAAAATCGAACACCTTAACACCTTGGGCACGTAATTGCCTAGCCTTGGCCCCTGCAGCCAATGTTGCAGACGGTTGAACCGACAAAGCCAACTTCGATATTCCAAGCATCTATCTGTCTCCTGCATGAATATTGTAAAACACCGTCAAGGATGATGGACACTCCTGTCAAGGCATTGTATCGTACTTAAATTGTAAGTGGAGATCCCCCGGGGAAACACCTTGGCTTTAAAGCTGCTAAATATTATACAACGCTATCCTCCCGCCCTGGGGGGTTCAGAAATTTACTTTCAAAAACTCAGTGAATTTCTGGCTTCGAAAGGGCACGAGATTTCGGTCTGGACGAGCAATGCCAACAATCTTGAATCTTTCTGGACGACAAACCACCCGTTGCTTCCCCCTGTCGAAGAATTTATCAACAGCGTAAAAGTCCGTAGATTCAAGCTCTTCCATATTCCGTTGCAGCGATTAGTGTTAAAAATAATTTCAAAAATTCCCATCCGAACATTGCAATCCCTTACTTTTTCTCACAACCCGATCATGCCTGAAATGCTTAAGCTAGCTTCCCGATGCGATGAGACTTTCGATGCGGTTCATGCGGGCTGTTTCCCTTATGCCTTCCCCATTTATGCAGCAATGAAACTTGCAAAAATAAAAAAAATTCCTTTCCTGCTCACGCCTTTTCTTCATCTGGGCAACCTAGATGACCCAAAAAATCGAATCCGCAAAGGATACACCCACCCTGCTCTTCTCATGCTTGCCAAAAACGCAGACGCTATTTTTGCCCAAACTGAATTCGAAGCCCAAACACTCGAAGACCTTGGTATTCAACCCAAAAGAATCCATCTGCAAGGCATGGGAGTTGATCTGCAAAGTTGCACTAAGGGCAACAGCGCAACCGCACGCAAACTTTGGCAATTGAAAAATAACGATATCATCGTTGGGCACCTCGCAAATTTAAGCTGGGACAAAGGATCCACCGATTTGCTTTCAACTATGGAAATTCTTTGGCGCAGGGGCAGCCATGCTAAGTTAGTTCTTGCGGGCCCCGCAATGCCCTCGTTTGAAAAAGCATTCCGCTCCTTCGCCTTCAAAGATAAAGTTATCCGCACTGGGCCACTTTCTTCTGAAGAGAAGAAGGATTTTTTCGCTTCTCTCGATATCTTTGCCCTGCCCAGCAGATCAGATTCATTTGGCATCGTATTATTGGAAGCATGGGCCAATGGCAAACCTTGTGTGGTTTACAAGTCGGGTGGCCCAGGAAGCCTGGTCAAACACGAATATGATGGGCTGGTTGTTCCTTGCGATGATATCAACAGCCTTGCAATAGCACTTGAAAAGCTCATATTCGACAGAAAATTATCAGAGCAACTAGGTGCTGCAGGAAATAGCAGGATCGCAAAAGAATTTCTATGGGAACAAAAGCTTCAAGTGTTTGAAAGTGCTCTAAAGTCTTTGGTTTGATAAGTGCAAAGTTCTAAGGCTTGATCTTGAGAATTGCATCAAACGCTGCATCAATCACTTTTTCGTTTTTATCCTGCAATGCTCCCTGAAGCGCAGGCATGGCCTTG
>CAJCCR010000174.1 GCA_903960945.1 uncultured Planctomycetaceae bacterium | reverse complement strand
GTTTTTTACAAAAGCGCCAATATTTGATTTATACATATTAGCGTACCAGATGCCTTCAGGGTAAACGGTAGCGATGGGCCCAGACTCGCACAGGCGTAAGCATCCAACCTTGGTTCGATAGCAGGCGTTGTCACCCGAAGTCAGGCCTTGTTCCTTAATTTGTTTTTTAAGTTCCTCCCAAGCTTCAAGGCCCTCTTTTTCCGTGCAGCAGGTAGGCCCTGTGCACAAAAGCACATGGCGGGAGTAGTTCCCTATACCTAGTTTCGCTGCATTTTCCTGCAATTTAGTTTTGTCCATCTCGGTGCTTTCAGTCTGTTAGGCCTGAGCTTTAATTTTACGAATCCGTCGGAAAAATCTGGATACCTCTGCTTTGATGATTACGATAGAAGTTGCCGCAAGGATGATTAGCCAATCAAAAGGCCCCAAGGGTTGCACTTTGAAAATAGATCCACCAGTTTGAATGATAATGATCTGCCCCAGAAGAATCAGAAGCATGACTGCGAGGAAGGTTGGGTTGGTGAACACTCCTTTTAAGCCGCTTTCGTAAGCAGATAAAGACCTGCAATTAATGATGTTCCAGACTTGGAATACGACATAGGTGGTGAAGAAAATGGAAACCTGATGGGCGTTAAGAGGGCTGAACTCCCACTCGGTATCCGGAGCCATCCCGCCAGAAAACCAACCGTAGTTCTTCATTCCTAACAGGAGTGCAAGCATTGCGATGACAAAGAAAAGCGCTGTGGAGACTATTTCCCACGCCATGGTTTTGGTGATGATACTTTCAGAGCGCGTTTTTGGTTTTTGGTGCAACAGTCCCTTGCGGGGTTCTTCGGAACAAAGTGCGATAGCTGCAAAACTATCCATGATCACATTGATCCAAAGTAACTGTAATACGGTGAAGGGTGGCCTAACGCCGATAAACGGACCAAAGAATGCTATCACCAATGCGCTCAGGTTTATGGTCAACTGGAATTGGAGAAACCGTTGGATATTCTCGTAAAGCGCACGGCCCCAAAGCACAGCTTTTACAATTGTCGAAAATGAATCGTCCAGCAAAACAATCTTGCTTGCTTCCTTTGCGACCTCGGTGCCTGTGATACCCATGGAAAGCCCTACATCGGCTTTTTTCAGCGCAGGAGCATCGTTGGTTCCATCGCCGGTTACAGCAACCACATGTTGCATTTCCTGGAGCAATTTAACAATCCGGTATTTGTCGAGGGGCTTTGCGCGTGCAAGGATGGTGAGTTTTGGTAGGTGTTCTTTTACTTGTTCATCCGTCATTTGAGCCAGCATGTCGCTTGTAATTAATTCGGTTTTCCCTTCGATTGCAAGGCCTGCTTCTACGCCAATTGCATGGGCTGTGATCGGATTATCCCCCGTGATCATGATTACTTGGATTCCTGCGCTTTTGCAATCTGCAATTGCATTCCGAACTTCAGGCCTTAACGGGTCTTGGATGCAAATAAATCCGCATAAGGTTAGCGCATCATCACTATCGGTTGTTTTTTGTTTGATTGCGAAACCAAGAACACGCATGGCTTGCGATGCGGCTTGCTCCATCGCTTGGCGGATGTTTCCAAGGTCGATTGCATCAAGGTTTTGAATGGTGCCATCTTGCTGCATCATAGATTTGCATGAAGCAATAATTATTTCGGGCGCACCTTTAACCAGTGTGATTTCTTCTGAACCATGATTGATGGTGGTCGACATGGTTTTTCGTTCGGGTGAAAAAAGACCTTTGTGCTTGATGGTGGAGTTGGCTCTTATTGCTGCATAATCTTTCTTGTTTTCTTTAAGCCATAACAGCAGGGCGCCCTCGGTAGAATTTCCTACACTTACAAGCTTTCCTTCTTTTTCTTCTAGATGTGCAGTGGAGTTAATCGCGGCATTAAAGGCGAGCCATTCAATCGGGGTTTTGGGGGATTCGATGTTTTTTGATGTAAGGCTTATCCAGTTGGGATCGGTTTTTTCAAGAATTGAATTTTTGGTGATGACCCTGCAAGCAGTCATTTTGTTTTGAGTCATCGTGCCTGTTTTGTCTGAGCATATCACCGTTGCAGAGCCAATTGTTTCGCATGCTACAAGTTGCCTGACTAGTGATTTAGCCCTAGTCATTTTCTGCATAGCCAGGGCTAATGAAATTGTCACGCTCATGGGCAGGCCCTCGGGGACTGCAACCACGATTATGATTACCATGTAAAGAAAATAGCCCACTAGGGCGTGGGTTACTTGTAGAAGTTCGGGCATGGATTTTGGGATAAACACCTCGGCAGGTGTTACAAAGAACATCCCTCTGGTTAGCATCGCTAGGAATATCATTATTGCTGCGATGTAACCACCCTGACTAATCTTGTTGGCGAGAACGCTTAATTTTTCCTGAAGAGGAGTTGTTTCTTGATGGGGGGAAAAGCGTTTTAGTAATCTTTCATTTTGACTACTTTGGTTGTCGTCAGAAATGCCAAGTTTCCTGGCGATCTGGCCAATCATGCTATCGTCACCCACTTCGGTGATTAAGAAGGATGCGTTACCCTCAAGGACTTGCGTGCCCCGAAAAAGGCAGGATGGATTTTCAGTGCCATCGGTAAATTGATTGGCTGAGATCAGGTGTTTTTCAACAGCTTCGGATTCACCTGTGAGCAAAGATTGATCGATGGATAGATTTTCAGAAGTTAGGATTCTTCCATCTGCTGGGAGTTCGTCTCCCATTTCAAGAAGGATGTGATCTCCAACTACTAACTCTTCCATGGAAAGCTTTTTGACGGAACCGGAGCGGATGGTTTTAGCTTGAATTTGTTCTTTGGCTGCGTTTAGTTTTTCAAATTCTTTGCTGCTTTTCCACTCGCTTAAAAACGCAACGCCTGTTGCGAGTATGACTGCAATCATGACCGCTAATCCTTCGTAGGACGGATGGCCTGCTGCTATACCCAGGAAGAATAGAGGGAAGGAAAAGAAAGCAAGGCTTGCAGGGATGAGGGGCCTTAAAGCGGGGATAATGAAACCAGGAAGCACGATTAATGCAAGTAATGAAAGCCCTGCAAAAGCATACGAAGAAGAGTTTGCCTGAAAGAGTTCAATAAAAAAGGAAAGAATGGCTGCTACAAGTAGAATGCGAATGATTGCGTCGTCAAATTTTCCCAGAAACTTCAGCCAGATTGATTCAGTAAGAATGGGGGTAAGAAGATTTTTACCAAAGGATGATCGGCTGAGATTGACTTCCTCAGGCGAAAGCCCTTTAGTTGCGCAGGAAGGAAATAAGGTTTGGATTTCTTGAATCGTGCGCATTGGTTGTGTCTTTAGTAAAAACTATGCCCCGATGAAAACCAGCGGGGCAAGGGGTAAAGACTAAAAAACTTAAGCGTTTGAGATTACTGCTCCAAGATTTCCTTGGTTTTCTTGTCTGCAAACTCGCCCACTTTGTCTTCGTATTTTTTCAGGATACCTTGGACTTCAGTTTTGCCATTGGTGCATTCATCTTCGGTCATGGTTTTGTCTTTTTCACCAAGTTCGAAATGTTTGTTACCATCGCGCCTGATATTTCTGCAGGAGACTTTGGCGTCTTCGCCCATTTTTTTGATGCGAGTCACCATTTTCTGCCTTTGATCACCGCTCATCGAGGGGATTTGCAGCCTGATCACTTTACCATCGTTGTTGGGAGCCATGCCCAAATCGCTGGATCGAATAGCTTTTTCGATATCCTTAAGGGCGGTGGCATCAAAAGGCTTGATCATGATTTGCTGGGGATCAGGGGTGCTGATTTGGGCAACTTGTTTCAAAGGGGTTGGCGAGCCGTAGTAATCCACTTTGATGTTATCAACTAAGGCTGGCGTAGCTCGGCCTGTGCGTAAACCTTTTAGCTCCTCGATGAAAACATTGAGGGCTTTTTCCATACGGTCTTTGGTGTCTTTAAGAATTTGATCGCTGTTCATGATAGTTTTCTTCGTAAGGGTTTAGGGGAATTATTCACTCACTAGAGTTCCGATGGTATGCCCAGCAATTGCGCGTTCGATATTACCATCGCGTTTAAAATTAAAGACAAGGATAGGCATTTTTCCTTCTCTGCACAAACTAATTGCAGACATATCCATGACTCGAAGGTTATCGCGAAGAATCTGGCTGTAGGTCAGATTTTCATAACGAACTGCATGGGGGTTTAATTCTGGGTCTTCGCTGTATACCCCATCAACACGAGTTGCTTTCAGGAGAATTTCAGCAGAAAGTTCGCGTGCTCGAAGTGCTGCAGCTGTATCGGTTGTCACAAAAGGGTTTCCGGTGCCACCCGCTAGAATCACGATTCGACCTTTTTCAAGATGCCTGATGCATCGCCTGCGGATATAGGGTTCTGCAAGGGTTTCCATGCGAAGAGCGGTTTGCAATCGGGTTTCGCAGTTTAAGCTTTCTAAAGCTTCTTGAAGAGCTATGCCATTAAGAACGGTGGCAAGCATACCCATGTAATGTGCAGAAGCTTGTTTGATTACATCGCCCCCTGCACTAAATTGGGCGCCACGGAGGATGTTTCCTGCTCCTACAACAATTGCGAGTTGCACGCCCCGTTGTACTATTCTTTGCGCTTGCCTTGCTATATTCAGCGTTTCATCAATGCTGATGCCCGACTTACCAGCAGGGCAGAATCCCTCGCCGCTAATTTTTAAGATAACCCGCTTATATTTCGGGCTTAGTTCTTCTGCTGAAAGATTGTCATCCATGATTGCATCTCGTTAGTATCAAAGTCCCTAATTACAAATCTTAGATCATTATAGGTTCTCTAGGGCATTTTGGCAGCGAAGAAATTTTAACAACCCAGATCTCGATCCCTACCAACGATTTCCCATTTTCCGATGACCTGATTATTGACAATGGCAATTGCATACCGATGCAAGGCGGTGGTGGGGCAAATATGAACAGGAATCGCAAGAATGGAGTCGCCAAGGTTGAACTTTTCGGGATTGGGATGCTTTAGCATCAAGTGTTCTTCGCTATGGCCCACAAATTCGAATTCGGGATGGTGTGGGAAAATACAGCGTTTCCCGGGTGGCTGATCTCCCGACACCGCTTTATACCCGAGGTCAACAGTAATTCCATTGGTACCTTGCTTGCTGATCACACGGGTTAATAATCCTGCACCGTATTTGAATGGTTTTAGTTCGGTGTAGCGATTGCCGTAGCCAAAATCATGGAGAGTAAGTGTGCCAGGCGAACATTCCAACCCAGGAACATTTAATTTGCTGTAAAGGATAAAAGTTGGGGTGCCTCCGGAAATAATTTTTGGAACCGCAAGCCCGCTTTTTTCTAAAGTTGCCCGCATCTCTACAATTTTGTTCCAGACCCTATCATGCTCGGCCAATCTGTCTGCATGGTTTTCCAAGTTATTGTGCCCATCGTATGTGTGAAACCCCGCAGCTTTAATGCCCTTAGTAGAAGAGAGTGTGCGGTAAAGATCCAACGCAGCGGCTTCCACCGGGAATCCCGTTCGTTTAAATCCCATGTCTAAATCCAGCAAAACCTCTAAAGTAAGACCCTCTTTGCTCATTGCATTTCCTAGCATTGCAGCAGCTTCTGGATGATCTACGCTTACAGAAAATTTAGTACCTGTGTACTTTCGAATAAGGTTCGGAAGCCTTTTCAGATTAGGCCCAACCATAGGGTAGGCGATAAAAACATCTGGGGCCCCGCACATTCCAAGCATTTCGGCTTCTGCAATGGTTGCGGCTTTGTGCTTCGTTAATCCTTTTTCTAGTTGGATTTTCACTACCTCTGGGCATTTGTGGGTTTTTACATGCATGCGCAGGCGCTCTGGTTGGTTGCCAACCCAGCTTAGGCAGGTATAGATATTGTGTTTGATTTAATCAACAAAAAAAAGAAGCGAGGGGGAGGGATGTTCTGCGAGTGGTTTTAAATCAGTAATCATGATCTACATTCCTAAAGAGTATGTTGATGAGGATAAG
>CAJCCR010000173.1 GCA_903960945.1 uncultured Planctomycetaceae bacterium | reverse complement strand
ATCTGGAAGGTTGAGAGACCCAGGATATTTTTTCAATAACTCAACCAAATTATCATCGTAAGCAGTCTTGGATTTTTGCAAACCGTCGGCCATGATAAATGCGTAATTCTTATCCCACTCCACTCGGGAAAAATTAAACAACAAATCAATCAGCGAATTGCTGAGCGCCAAATTCATTCTTGTGTGTTCAAGGTTCGAAAGAATCACCAAAGCAAATTTTGAGTCTGGAATCATAGCAATATGCGTACGAAAGCCATCAATCGCCCCCGCATGAGAAACCAACTTTGCGCCACGGTAATCCTGAATCACCCAACCCAAACCATAAGACATCTGCGCAGTAAATGGATGCAACAATTTATTCACACCTTCTAAAGGATTAACAACCTGCGGCTTCTGAGTTTCAAGCAGTTGGGGCCCAAGATCCATTTTGGCATATTTCTGATTCGTAGGATCAACCTGAAATTTAAGCCAATTAACAAGATCATGAGCGGAAGAATAAACGCTACCCGCAGGATCTGGGAACGCACTAACATAAGGTTCTTTAACCTCAGGAAACCCAAACTTACCGATAAAATGCCCCCGAGACAGATTTTCATTTGGAGGTAAAACCACTGTGTCTTTCATTCCAAGTGGATCCAGAATCTCCTGCTTTAAAAGTTTCTCCCAACTTGCATTACCAACCTTTTCGCAAACCAAACCCCCTGCAGAATACATGATCGATTGATACTGGTAAGTTGAACGAAAGGGGTTTTCCAATGGTAAAAACGCAGCCTTGCGAATATTCGCTTCAGGTGCAAGCCCACTCCTATACCAAAGCAAATCATTGCTGCCCAAACCCGTCCTGTGGCAAAGCAAATCCCTCAATCTGCAATCTTCAGATGCAAACGGTTCCGACAATTTAAACCAAGGCAAATGCTTTTGTACTTTATCATCCCAAGCAAGCTTTTTCTTGGCGACCAAAGAAGCAGCCAATGCACTGGTAAAGGCCTTGGTACAAGATGCAATTGGAAAAAGAGTATTAGTTGTTACTGGTTTTTGCTTGGCTATTTCTACAACACCAAAACCAGATTCAAAAAGGGTTTCACCTTGGTGGACAATTGCAACTGCAACTCCCGGAACCCGCCAATATTCCATGGATTGCTGCACCAACAATTTAACTTCTTTTTCTGGGAACTTTGCAACAGGAACTTTATTAACATCTGATTGTGCAAAGACCAATGACATTATTAACAAGGTATTATTGATCATGGGTAAACTCTAACCTTTAATAATAGTTCTGATTTTCTCAAGTTCAGCAGAACACCGATCGGAAGAAAGGACAGGGGACAAAAGGCTAGCATCTAAAGGGCTTTCAAGATTAACCCAGGATTTACATCCTAAATAAAAAGGGGTTTCATCAATCTCAACAGGCTTTGAGATTTCATATATTTTAACAAACATTAGGGTTAACCCTGGGTTCCGATAAGCAAATCTAGAACTAATACACTCATTAGAAAGAACATGAAAAGGCTCGAGTTTTTCCAAGTTACCAAGATTCATCAAATGAAAAGTTTCGGCAACTTCAGCAAGGTGAAAGAACAGAATCTTTTTTGGCTTGGCTTTAAATATCTCACCCTTTTCAAGCCATTCAGTTTCTCGCAATTGATTTTGTTGCTGATGAACATAAGTCGGATAAAGCCAAAACCAATTGGATTGAACCTGAAAATCTCCTGTTGGTTCAGCAATACCGCCCTTGCGGAGTAAAATGGATTGCCTTCCGGAAGAAAGTGCAGCACAAACCGAAGCCCACTCTTTGCATGCAAGTTGTATTTTCATTTCCCCATCTATTCTTTTCTAGGCGCCCTATTCATTAAATCCTGCACTGCAGTTATGGGACTCTTCCCGTGCTGCAAAACCTGATAAACCTGCTCAATGATTGGCAAATCAATATTCCTTTGAAGAGCTTGTTCGCGGATACTTGGTGCAGTAAATATTCCCTCTGCAACTTGCGACATACCCGGAAGAAACTGGGCCAACTTTTCGCCTTTACCTAACCTTTCACCCACTTTACGATTTCTAGAATGAGCACTGGTGCATGTAGCAATCAAATCACCCAAGCCTGCCAAACCGTTGAAAGTCGAAGCCTCCGCACCGCATGCAACCCCATATCGAGTCATCTCAACCAAGCCCCGAGTTATTAAGGCAGCTTTGGCGTTATCGCCATATCCCAGGCCATCATTTATCCCTGCTGCAATTGCAATTACATTTTTAAGCGCTCCTGCAATTTCAACCCCGAGAACATCATGATTAGTATAAACTCTGAAAGATTCAGAATTAAAAAGAGACTGAATTTGCAAATTAATATCAGGGTCGGAACCTGCAAGGGCCAAAGAAGTTGGCAAACCTCGAGCCACTTCTTCAGCATGGCTTGGGCCACTTAAAATCGAAACAGGCCTAGGGCCAAGAACATCCAAAATAGTTTGGCTGGGCCTAAGAAAAGAAACACGCTCGAGCCCCTTGGTTGTGCTAAGAACTGGCAGCATTGGCGGTGTTTGCGAATCAATATTTTTAAGAACCGTGCGCAAATGTGCTGATGGAATAGAAGAAATCAATAATCCTGCACCTGATATTGCATCCGGAAAGGAATCGCTAATTTCAATTTGGGCAGGCAAAAGTATTCCTTGAAGCAGCAAGTCATTGCCTCGAGCAACTTTTAAATTATTTCTCGAAGACTCTCTTACACTCCACAAGGAAACAGCACACTTGTTTTCCCTTGCCAGGTGCAAAGCTAAAGCCATTCCCCACGCACCTGCCCCAATAATTGCAACTTTTTCAATCATAATCACCCTGAATATTTAGAACCGCTTTTCTTAAACACATCGTAAAGATAAATCCCGCTTGTCGCTACTTTGAAGTATTCCGTTTTTACTAAAACCATCCTCTTGCAATTGTTTTTAACCTGCTAGGGAAAACTTTTAGGATAATCACACTCTAAACGCCCAACTATTACCAAAAGATTTAATTTTTCATCAAAGTTATCTTCTTGAATTGCCGATTATAGTTATGGCGGGGGTCACGGATTTAATAAGACCACCAACCTGCAGTTGTTCAAGCAAGCAAAAAGCAATTTTGCTTAGCATGTAAAAGAATCTAGGAGGATTCAAAATGGCACCACACCTTAGAGTTTTCAAAGAATCAGCAGATTCAGACAAAGATATCATCCAAGCACCTACCGTTCGCGTAAGGTTGTCAGACCTTTTGCCTTTGATTGCAGCAGCTCAACGCAAGAATTTCACATGGGTACAAGATTTCATGGAAGATGAAGTCGCAGTGACCGCAGACCTTTACGAAGTTCTTCGTAGCTTTAGAACTTTCCGGCCTGCCAGCTAGTTATTTAGTCTGCAAAGCCATCACTTTTTGGAAGATTTTCCAAGATTGCTGGCTTGGCAAAAAGCGAAAGATCAACATTGCCCTTAACCTCGGCTTCAATCAGTTTCAGCCTGATTTCAAGATCGTTTACTCTTTGCCGCACCACCATAATTTCATCTTTAGGTGTTTCTTTTTCCGTACTTCTGGGCACTTCTGGATAATTCAACTGCCTTTGCAATGCTGCAAATAGAAAAAAAGGATCCCTGCCCAAGTTTGCCTTTGCGATTCGACCTTCCTTACTAGCAAATAGTGGCTGCAATGACGGTTCATACGATGGGTTTAACTTTCGCTCAACCTCCAGATAATACTCCGAACGCAAATAAACAAATTCCGCAAATTCGACCAAACCTATTTGCTTAGATACAAACAAGATAAAATCCTTCCATTCTTTCGAATACAAGGGATCGTTTGCCATCGCTGTAATGCCTTCCTCATATCCCAGTTTATTTCGCGACAGGATTTCAAATTGAAACACAAATAATCCGGAGGGCAAAGGAGAGTCCGCATGATACTTCGCCATCTTCTCCAGCACATGCAACCCTGTATCGATGCTAAATTTCCTGTTTTCATCTTCGGTTGATTTGATGATAAAAGCCTGAAAGGGCGTAAAGTAATGGCTTAATATTTTAAACCCGGTGCTCAGTAAACCGCTTTCTTTTATTTCAGTTGCAAGAAACTGGATTGCCATGGGGAGCTTGGTTGTAGCAAGAATTTCCTGATCAATTCTCTCAAGGACATCCTGTGTCGCAATGGAAGCCTTGATTCGGTCTCTAAGCGTTTGGAAAAAGTAGAATTGTTCAATGTATTCTTCACGATCCAGAATCGGCATCATAATACTCCATTTTAAAACCTAATTAGATTTTAGCATGAAGATTATGTGCAGAAGTGAGTTTAATGATGATTTTATTAAATCGAATGTGTCAACAGGCCTGATTATCTGAAAAACAAATAGCAACAACTATGCAGTAAACATTGGTTGACAAATAATTCCTTACATTCAAATTATTGCATAGGGATTCATTAGAAAAGTTTTTTAGCCAGCCCGCTTGTATTCTTGGATGGCCTTAAACAACTGGAATTCTGCTTCGGATTTTTTAACAATAAATGAAAAGGTCCCGATTTTAATTTTGTCAAACTCTTCGATTTTTTTGGTGGTGATTGGTTCACCATTCACATAAGTTCCATTCTTACTATCTAGATCACGCAAAACCCAGCCTTGTTCAGACCAATTTAGCATACAATGCCTTCTGCTGACACAAAGCGAGGGTAAGCGAAAATCTGACCCACTACTGCGCCCAACCACAATTCGAGGTGCGTAAAACTCCATTAAAATTTTGCTTGGCTGAAGCTCTAAAATTATCGAAAAGAATCCTTGGGGAGTACGTTCTTCACTTTTAAACCTAATTTCAGGTAGAAGTGTCTCGCCACCCTGATTAATTTCTTGACCCATGTTGCACCATTTCAAAAAAACATTCAATTTAAGATCGATACCGAGAAAAGCGCATAACAAAAAAAGCAAACTCTGGAAGACCGATCTTATCGAATAAAACAGATAGTTGGATTATGCATGCTGTAAATGGGATCTGATACATTTTACAAATGGAAACAATTACCGTTTGTGACACTATTAACGACAATTCCTTTGCCAACCTTCTGAAACATTTCATTTTCCCTAAAGTTCAATTT
>CAJCCR010000172.1 GCA_903960945.1 uncultured Planctomycetaceae bacterium | reverse complement strand
TTTCTCTTCTGCATAGTTTGCTGGTTCAAAATCATGATCGATGTCATCATAATTACAAACATAGCCGGGTAATTTTGATTTTTCGAGCTCTGCATGAAAGGAATTTAGAACTGCCTGTTGAATGTTTTCCCTGCATTCTGGATTGATGGGGTGGGCAATGTCTGCATGCATTTTCTGCTTGCCATTGGTGTCGCGACCCATGCCCCTAAACTCTGCAAGTTTGCATCCACATTGATTACAGAAACGGGCTCGGAGCTGATTTTTACAAGAACATTTGCTGCAGCGATCCATTAATTTTCGGCTCGGCATAGCCACAAACCAGCCCCGGGTGCCTTCAATGATTTTTAAGTCGCGGATGACAAAAGCATTATCAAAGGTGATGGAGCAGAATGCTTGAAGTTTTTCGTTGTCGTTTCCCGATTCCATGAGTTTGATTCGAACTTCCGTGATATTCACAACAACTCTCCTTAATTGTCGCAGGATTTTATTGCCTGCCTAGTGATAAAAGTATGCTGTATAAGATTTCTAGCAGGGCCATGAATGAGAGATTTTGCAACTTCAAGAGCCCGTTCATCGTGTTCAAAAAGCGCAAAAATTGCAGACCCGCTACCACATAGTAAGGGGTTTTTAGCCCCAGCCATCCTCAAGGCTTCGAACAATAGCCCAAGTGCAGGTTCTAATTCAAGTGCTGGTTCCTGCAACCTGTTAAATAACCCATCGTTGACTTTGCTAATTTCTGAACCAACAAATAAGCCCTTGGCTTCCGCTTGATCCCTTGGAGAGGTGGGGATTTTTAAACGCGAATAAACACTTGCGGTGGAGAGGCCGAAAACAGGCTTTACAACCAAGATACTTAGATCACATCGAAAAGCTGAAGGCAAGATTTTTTCGCCCCGGCCTGTGCACCAAGCTGCCTTCTTTTGAAGGAAAAATGGCACATCACTGCCTAGCTTTGCAGCTTTTTCTTCCAGTACTTTTTCAGTTAGATTTAGCTTCCAGAGTTGATTCAAAGCGCAAAGCGTGGCAGCTGCATCTGAAGAACCACCGCCTAATCCTGCCTGCCATGGAATGTGCTTGAATAAACGGATTTCCGCCCCCAAAGGCTTTTTGCTTTCTTCCTGCAGCACGGTTGCAGCACGAACTATGAGATTATCCGGCCCCGTAGATAACTCTTTCGAATCGCACCAAAGCTTGATCGAACCTGTTGGGGCTTCGCGGAATTCTAAAACATCGTGTATCCGCACAGGCACCATGAATGTACTTAATTCATGATAACCATCGGGGCGCTTGCCTGAAATTTCCAAATAGAAATTCAGCTTGGCATTAGCCCAAACCTGCAACCCATTTGTAATGGAAACCATGCGCATTTCAAAAGCTGCTTTCATCCTTGAAACCAACCATTTAAGTGCTTCTTACCTTTTGCTTTAATACAAATGGTAAAAATACCCCAAGTCCTTATTTTGACTTGTCGAATTTTAGTTCTTATTTAGGAAGTTCGTCAAGAGGGATACAAGATCCCCTGATTCGTTCTAGATAAAAGGACTACTTGGTTTGTTACTTAGAGGGAATCATATCCCTGTTTTTTAACCAACCAACTAACCGGTCTGGCCAACTTGAAGTTTCGCCCATCTTTGTTGCAAGCCCTACGCCATGTTTTCCTTTTTCATAGATGTGAAGCTCTGCAGGCACTTTGTGTTTTTTTAAAGCTAGGTAGAACAAAATGCTGTTTTCAGGGGGCACAGCGGTATCTTCATCGGTGTGAAAAAGAAAGGTTGGCGGGGTTTGTGCAGTTACCCGAGTATGATTGCAAAGGCTTTCCACAAGCTTTGCATCTGCATCTTTGCCCAAAAGGTTATTGCGTGAGCCCATGTGTGCAAAGGGTGGTTCAAAAGTGATCACCGGATAGCAAAGAATTAAAAAATCTGGCCTGCAACTTGCTTTATCAATGGCATCTGTGGCATCGGGGTTGCCAGCATCAAACTGGGTGCCCGCAGTGGATGCAAGGTGCCCACCCGCAGAAAAACCCCAGATTCCGATTTTCTTTGCGTCCACCCCATAGTTGGCTGCATTTGCCCTTACCGTTCGTATTGCGCGTTGTGCATCCATCAAGGGTGCGGGATGTCGATACTTCGGCCCAAGTCTGTATTTAACTACAAATGCAGAAATACCCTGAAGGTTTAGGAATTCTGCGATCTCTTTCCCCTCATGGCTAATCGCCAAACCGCCATAACCACCACCTGGGCAAACCACCACTGCGGTGCCGTTCGCTTTTTCCTTGGCAGGCAAATAAATGGTGAGAGAGGGTTTATCTTTATCTTCTGTACCCATCGCGCCAGGCGCACCATTTGGCCAAAGCGGAATGGTTTGGGGTTCTGCATGTGTTGCCAGCAGGGCAAAAGTGAGGAAAGTAGGCAGTGAAATCATGGTTTTTCCTAAAAAAGACAGAATAGTTGAAATAATATTACTGTAATTACGAAAAATACTATATCTCGAGAAGGAATTCGAGAGATATAATAGGATGAGTTAGTGATTTGTATTTTTCGGGGGCGATCCGGTTTCGACCGGGCTTACGGAAGTGCAGGTTGCGTGCCGTGGTTGATCAGATGGCCACGTAAATATCTGATCAAACTTAACTGCAGAACCGCAGTTCTCAATGGCTGCTTAATAAAACAGCAGCCGCGCGTCTAGGAGCTTAGCCAGAGAGGTTTTAGCGCGCTAGTTAAATCTGGATCGTGGGGGTTAGAGGTCACGCAAGTGGCTGATACTGAGGGCAATCCCTGCTAGACTTTACACTCGGTTAGCTTGAAGTGGCTTTGCAATTTGAATCCACCAGAGTGAACGCGGCAGAGTAAGACTGCCAAATCAGTTTGCTACGCACGTAGACGCCGGCATGGAAGGGCTTCGGGACCGGGGTTCAATTCCCCGCGCCTCCACTAAACAGAGGGGTCTGGTTATCCAGATCCCTCTGTTTTCATTTTCCGATCTTCATGCAGTGCAGAAAAACTAGTACTAAAAATAATCTTGATCATCGAGCGCCGAACAACTTCCCCAAGGAATGATTCAGGGGTAGGTCACGATGATGATGAAAAACATCGAAGAGAAAAGCTCCTTCAGTCTTGCATGGTCAAATGCTATCTTCACCATGGAAGTGGTTTAGGAACGGCCTCTGCGCCGAAGCCGGATGTTCAGTATGTGCTTGATCCATCATGCCAATTGACTTTGACTCTGGAGAATATGGGCTTCTCAAGAATAGCTTGCTGGTTTGCAATCAATCGCTTAAAATCTGCATTGATCCTATACCTCACGACGGTTAAGTAAGATATTTTGAAGAGTACACAGCAGAATGCAATCGGCCTCTGGAAGGAAATGAAGATGCGAGCAGCTTTGATTTGCGCCATGGCGGTTTTAATTGGACTATCCGTCCAAGCCGCTTACGCCCAAACTGATGACAAGTCTGAGCAAACGATGGCCAAGACCCCCGCGATCACGTTCTCGCTGATGGACCTGAATGGAACAATTCACAGCCTTGAACTTAACGACAGCAGGCGAGTTCGGGCGTTTGTCTTCGTCTCGACAGAATGCCCCATCTCTAACGGTTACATCAAGACCCTTAACGAAATCCAGGCCATAATCGCCAAGTCGGGAAAAGCGGGTGAATTATTTGGGGTCGTTTCTGATCCCATGGTGACACGCACTCAGGCATTGAAACACTTTGCCGAGTTCAATGCAGAGTTCCCAATTCTGTTCGATTCATCCGGGTTGCTGGCGCAGGTTTTGAAGCCGTCCCACATTCCCGAAGCGTTCGTGTTGGACCGTGACGGCAAACTCGCCTACCGAGGAGCGATCGACAATTCCTGGGAAGCAATTGGGCGGCGAAGGCCCAAGGCCGAGAAGGTTTTCCTTTCCGATGCAATCATGTTAGCCAGCAACGGCAGGTCGGTTGTCGTCGCAGAAACCAAGCCGGTTGGTTGCCTGTTTGAGATGTCACCCAAAGGCGATGCACAATCCAAAGTTACCTACACCCGTGATATCGCTCCTATCATTCAGACTCGCTGCCTGAATTGTCACCGTGATGGTCAAGTCGCTCCGTTCGCTCTTACTGACTACGACCAAATCGCTAAGCGGGCCAAGCAGATCGTCCGGGTTACGCAGGATAGGATCATGCCGCCATGGATTCCCTCACCTGGCCATGACAAGTTTGTTGCCGAGCGGTGGCTCACGAATTGGGAACTTGAACTCTTCAAGACTTGGGCTGAGACGGGCAGGGCCAAGGGCGATGATGCTGATCTTCCACCAGCCCCAAAGTTTGCAGAAGGCTGGCGACTAGGCCAACCGGACTTGATCGTTAAGATGGCCGAACCATTTACGGTTCCCGCTGACGGCCCTGACCTGCTCCAGAATTTCGTCATTCCTATCGACATCACCGAGGACAAGCTCGTTGCAGCCATCGAGTTTCATCCGGGTAATAAGCGGATCGCACATCACTCGGTATTATTCCTTGATGCCAGCGGTGCGGCCCGGAAACTCGATAAGGCTACGCCAGAACCGGGTTACCCTAACTTCGGTGGCCCGGGGTTCCTGCCATCCGGTGCGTTGGGCGGCTGGTCCTCCGGCAACACGCCACGACCGTTGCCGAATGGTATGGGACGATATTTGAAGAAAGGCTCGGATCTCGTTGTCCAGATGCATTACCACCCGACAGGTAAACAAGAAACTGACCAGTCGGAAATCGGCCTGTACTTCGTGAAGAAGCCGGTTGCGGAGTCGCTCAAAGAACCGGCGAAACTTGTCGGAAGCATCTGGATGGCGAACTACGAGATGGACATCGCTGCAGGAGAAAAAGACTTCCGCCGATCCACTTCGTACACTTTGCCCAAGGAAGTCATAATGGTAGGCGTTGTCCCGCACATGCACTTGCTAGGTAAGGCCATGAAGGTGACTGCGACTCTCCCCGACAAGAAAGTAAAGACGCTCATTGAAATCAAGAACTGGAACTACAACTGGCAGGACGAGTATTACTATGAGCGCCCCTTCAAACTGCCTGCCGGGACTCGACTCGATGTGGAGGCTGTCTTTGACAACTCGGATAGCAACCCTTCCAATCCAAGTTCACCGCCGAAGCGAGTGACGTGGGGCGAAGGCACGAAAGACGAAATGCTGTTCTGTTTCTTCCTGCTCTCATCCGAGAAGACCGAGGACCTGATTCACGTCGTCTTTGATAACTTGAAACACGACACCAAGCAGCCACGCAAAACGGTAGAGAAAAGACCGTGACGACATTGGCAGCGGTCAAATCACCGACGAACGACATCGAAGAATAACGGCCCCCAAGGAATGATCCAGGGATAGATCATGATGATGATTAGAAACGTCGAGGCGATTCCCCAAGGAACTTCGTTGCTACGCTGATTGAGCATACGGGGCAAAGCATAGACCAGCAGCCAAAGCGTTTTGTAGATTACTTGAATCAGAAGCAAAGCTGACATTGTTATGGGAAAGAACAACCCTAACACCGACCCAATTAAGATTGCAGTCCACAATGATCCTAGAAGCGTTCGGAATCCTTCGCTTTCAGGGAACTTGCTCTGGCAGGCTAACTGTCCACCCTTTTCGCCGCCAAGTATCGTCATAAGGCCAATTGGGATTAGTATGATGATGTTAAAAATGTAGGCCAAAACCAATGGCGTCATTTCGCCCCCTCTTTCTGCACTACCTTGATCGAATCAATCCGTAATCTTTGGTTCGTGATTGCCCCAATTCATCAAATTAATGCTCATTTATAACACATTCGTAAGACATTTCCAAATGAAGTATAGCACTTGAGTAAGTGAAGATTTGGATGATGCAGCCAAAACCATAAAGATGTCTGCCTCTCTGTTAGTAGTAGGTTTCCCACTATAAATTGAATTGGCGTGAAGATCAGTTCGTTATGAGGTTAATGGCGAATGAACGTAACTAGCATTCTTTCCCTGCCTCGGAGTGCCTGCACGAAAACAAAGGCGATGCTAATAAGAATGACCGGGTATAAAATCGCAGGTTATTCAGATCCCTCTGTTTTTATTTGCTCCCATAATTTCATTGGGATAGTAAAAAACGGTGCCCCACATTTCTGTGAATCGATTTGAACCAATAGTGAGCCGGGCCCCCAAGTTAGCCATTTTCTTTATCTTTAGGCGTAGTGGTGTGATAAGTCAGAACTAAAGGATTAATTTTTTCATTCATTTTTAATTCCAAAGCAAATGCTTACCCGTGGGAAGTTGTTTGAATCTATTTAGGTGGGCATTGTAAATAGCCCTTGTTTTAAAGCCTAAGAGGAGATTTTTAAAAGATGCAGGGGCAGAGTGCTGAGGTTGATGGCTTTTTAAAATAAGGAGTCTGGGTTGGTGAGATAAAATTGTTTCGGTTTGAAATCAGATGAAAACCGTTCTTTACTATTGCTTCCAGCTGAATCAAAGTTATGATACTCGCTTGATTACAGGGATGTATTTCTACTGTTAAATTTCGTTACTGCATGGAGGCAGTTTTGCTATGGCTTCATTATTACCTATTGTTGATCAATCCTTTGTCGCTGCGGTAAAGTACCGTTCCTTGGGGTTGGAAGTCAAAGCCGCCAAAATATTTCGCTCTTTAATGCGCTTTCAGGATCTTCCAAGAGTGATGGCAGAACAAACCCAGCTTCACTTGGGTGAAATTGCTCTGAATCAAAAACGCTTCAAACAAGCAGCACGCCATTTATCCGTAGCCCTCTCCTATAACGAAAATAATGCTACTTATCATTTGCTGTTAGGTAAAGCGCTTGCAGCGGGTGGTAATGGAAATTTGAAACAGGCGATGATTCATTTCAGGGCCTGTCTGAAAAATGACCCAAAAAATGTCAAGGCATTAAGATTCTTAGGTGTCAGCCTGATTCATACCAATAAAGCAATTGTTGGAATTGGTTATTTGACGCGAGCCTGCAAATTGCAGCCAAGCAATCTTGAACTTTTAAAATTATTGGTCAGGCATCTTCAGGAACAAAATCTGCACGACGAAGCCAGGGCCAGCATAACCAAGGCCTTGTTTCTTAATAACAACAACCCAAAATTTAAATGTTTATGGAATAGCTTTTTGTTTCATGAAGCGAGAATTAGCCAACAAAACACCAATGATCCCAGCTTAGAACAAAGACAAGTAGTCCTACCCTTTCTAAAAGTAGTAACCAAGAAAAAGAACCCACCTGCCCAGGGAAGAAACGATGGCCCTGAATCGTTACCTACCCCGCATGCAAATCGTTCCAAGTGGAAGAAGAACCAACGCAGGGTGAAGTAAAACCCCGCGCTCCTGTTTGAAGAATTTTAAAGAAAGCACCATGCCGATAGTTTTCGGGTTATGGTGCTTTTGCTATTTAATTGGCACAGAATTGCAAAATACGAGCAGCATTGCCCGCACCTTTAGTTTCTTTCGCAATCACAAGTTTCAAAGTATGTTTGCCCGGCTTAAGATCTGTGCCGAACATAACGGTGCGTGGGTAATGCAATCCCTTGCTGTAGGAATGTAATAAGTCCACGGGCTTGGGTTCTGAGCCATCAATGCTTGCAAGTACTATGCCTGCATCGGGTCCAGCGACGATAAAAGCACCAATTGCGGTGCCTTCAAATTCCAAGGTGATTTCTGCGCCAGCTTCCGAAGCGTAAAGAACAGGAACCGAGGTGAAGCGATCGCGTTTACCACCTTGCAGAGATTTCCAATCTGGTACGCCAAGAGTCCATCCCGATTTAATCACAGCATTCTTGGGGTCAATAAACCTTCCTGCTTCGTAGCTAAGTGGGTCTAAGGGTGCGGGCATTTCATGGGCCTTGGGTGAATCGGTTTTTCCCCATGGGTTTTTCCATGCCTCGTTGAAAAGATTGTCGATCATGGTTGCAGCGATTGCATTGCCAAAAGGTGCTGGATGTACCCCACCATATTGTTTCCAAGTAAGGGAGTTTGCGGAAATTTTTTCTGCAACTTCTTTGGCAAGGTTAATGGTGGAGACTTTGTAATTCTTGGCGACGGATTCATGGGCCCCGATGGTCAGGGGTATTTTTCCATCTTGAAGTGTTTTCAGCATTCCTTCGTTAACAAAAAAAGTAACGATGATATCCATGTTAGGATTTGATTTACGGGCGTGTCTGATGATTCCTTCGAGTCCGCGAATGCAGTCTTTACGTGAGTGATGTGCATCTTGATCATCATTGACTGCAAATTCGATGAAGAACAAATCGATGGGTTTGGTTAAGACATCGCGTTCGAGGCGAAAAGCGCCTGTGTTGGAACAAGTCGAGGAAATACCCGCATCAATGAAAGTAAAGTTGGTTTCAGGGAAACGCTTTTTGAGTTGGTCTGCAACCATCGGGCGATAGCCATTCATTTCGGTAATCGATCCACCCATGAATGCGACATTGCCCTTTTTATTTTTGAGGAACTGGATGCGCGAGTTGTCTAGATTCCCTCGAAGTTGAATATTGTTTTCCGCAGCTTGAGAGTAATTAAAGCAAGGAAGAACCAAAGCGAATAAAGCAGGTAGAAAGAAGCGTGTGGTTTTCATTTGTAATCCTCGGTTAATGGGTAGGTGGATTAAAGAGCAGTTGTTTTAGCGAACCTTTTCTTCGCCTTCAAGTTGGTTATCAGTCCAATCGGAAACAAACATATGGCCTGGGCTGTGGGTGATAAGGAAAGGGATCTTGGAAGCAACAGCAACAGCTTGTGGTGTAACTCCGCAGGCCCAGAAAACTGGAATTTCATTGGTGTGAATCGTAACACTTTCACCATAATCAGGGCGGTTAATGTTGCCTATCCCGATTTGGGAAGGATCACCCAGATGCACGGGTGATCCATGTGCGCGCGGGAAACGCCCGGTGATACGGGAAGCTTGTAATGCAAAGTCTGCCGTCATGGGTCGCATGGAAACCACTAATGGACCTTGGAAAACTCCTGCGCTTTTGCATGGTATGTTAGTGCGATACATCGGAACATTTCTGCCTTCATCTTCGTGCCTAACGGGGATGCCGTTTTCTCTTAGAGCCCTATCGAAAGTAAAGGAGCATCCCAGGAGGAAGGAAACAAGGTCGTCCCGCCAATACTTATTAATGTTGTTTGGTTCATCAATAATTTTATCTGATTCGTAGACTCTGTATTTTGGGAGGTCGGTGCGCAGATCTGCATCTGTTGCAATCAATCGGGTTTGTGGCGAACCTTTATCGAGCACTTCGAGGATGGGGCAGGGTTTGGGATTACGCTGGCAGAAAAGGAGAAAGTCGTATGCGAATTCTGCGGGAACGATCACGAGGTTTGCCTGCACGAATCCAGGAACTTGCCCTGCAGTGGGTGCAGTGAAATCACCTTTTCTGCATTGTGCCCTTACTTCGGAACCAGTGTTGAGATTTAGGCTCATGCTGTTTCCTTAAGAGTTCTTGTAAGGTAATTGATAACGCTCGCATGAATAGACCAATCGATGCCGTCAACGGAAGCAATTCTTTGACCCAATCTGCCATCTACTAAGCCACCTTGTTTTACCATGAGTTCGAGTATCTCTAATTCTGTTTCAGAGTCAAGCGAAGAGAGTGCAGGGCGATCCGCAATTAGTAAAAGACCAGAGGCAAGAGCATAGCCACCCCAATTGCTTACCCCTGCGACGATGAGATAATTCACAGTATTGGCACAGGCTATTTTTGCGCCATTACGGATGTTTGCAGCAATTACTTTCCAAGGGATATTTCCCATGCCAATTTCGTTGCCCCCATCGCCAATCCCTATACGGGTGATGTTGTTTGCGTTACAGAAATTTGCATCGAAAAGGAGATGTATAGGCGCGGTGTAAGGGGTGATGTCTTTGCCACTCATGGTGAGTATTTTTCCACGGGAAGATTCTTCGGTTGCATCAAGGAATGTGCTGATGTTTTGTTCGGGGATGGATGCTAAAAGGTGTGAAGGGCCACATTTTTCGATTGCGATAAAATGGCTGATGTTGCCTATCTTTTCTTTAAGTTGTGATAAGAAACTCCTGGCGTAATCATTACTTGTTTCGACAGGTGATTCTATCAAAGCGATTTTATCACCCAAGCCAAGGTGTTGCAGACTTACTTCAAAAGCTGGTAGGCAGTTTTTTTCGCAAGTGATTGCAACTTTTCTGCCTAGGCTTGCAAGAGTTCGAGCGATTAAAAGTGCACCAAGCGGGCCATCTGTTTCCGGGGCAGGGGGCGTTGCTGAAGGGATATAAAACCCTGTGAAAATTACGACCCCTGTACCTATTGCGAGTGACTCGCAAGCATTTTCGAAATCACCCTTGGAACGACTTATAAGATTATCTTCAAGCCTAGCTAGGCCCCGGTCTCCTGCATCTTGTTGTACTGCATGCAGTATATTTTCAAGCTGCGATTTCATGTGGGGACTTTGATCCATGGGCCAAAATGCTTTAGCCATATCTTCGGAAGATCCAACTTCATGTTTATCGTTTCATCTTTGACGGGGTGCTTGAATGTGATGGCGTGTGCATGAAGAGAAATACCATGAACGAAGTTAAAACTTGAACCGTATTTTTTATCACCCATCACTGGATGCCCGCTTGCAGAAAGCTGAATGCGAAGCTGATGCTTTCTCCCCGTCTTCGGGTTGAGCATTAAAAAGGCATGGCCATCGTAGGTTGCAAGGACGGTATAATGAGTGATGGCTTCCTTGGCGAGCGGGTTGTTCTGATTGGATACCAGTGCAATTCGTTCTTCATCATCGTTGATCAGGAAATGATGCAGGGTACCACTGCGAGCATTTGGAATTCCTTCGACAACTGCGAGGTAGGTTTTTTCGACTTGCGTATCGCGGAATTGCTCTGAAAGCCTAGAAGCTGCTTTACTTGTTTTTGCAAAAATCACGATTCCTGAAACCGGTTGATCAAGTCGATGAACCACGCCCAGAAAAACATTGCCCGGCTTGGCATAACGCTTCTTGATGTACTCCTTGGCATAATCGAAAAGCGAATCGCCTTTAATTTCGCCATGGGCGGTAGGCAGCCCGGTGGGCTTTGAAAGAACGAGAAGATGGTTGTCTTCCATAAGAATGTCGAAAGCCCATTTATTCACTAGAGTCGCACTTTCAGAAAATTGAAATAATGAGAAAACAGGGTGCTTGGTGCTTGCCTGTGATAACAATTTTATGAGAAAATGAAAGATTAATCACGCGCAAATCTACTTTTTTAGCTTGGAGAGCTGATGTTTAATCCACGCATATGCATAAAAACAGTTATCGGGTTGATTTTGATCGTTTGCGGAAGACTTGTAGTTGCGGAAGAAACAAGTCTGAAGGGCTACAAAACCGTTGTAGAGGCACAAAAGTTCAAGCTGGAAAAATACAGTGTAGATGGGCAGAAAAAGAACTCGGGGAAGCTTGGCTTTCGATTTGATTGGAATAAAGAATTGGGCGCCACGATTTTGGAGATTGAGAAGGATTCCCCTGCAGACAAGGCTGGGCTAATCAAAGGCGATGTCCTTTCAAAAGTGTTGGGCAATAAAATTCCGGATCTTGAAACCTTGCGCCTATACCTGATTGGAATTCGCGAGGGTGACAAAGTAAAAATTCTTGTAAAGAGAGAAAGCGACTTCAAGGAATTTGAATTGCATGCAACCTCTTGGAGCAACCCGTTGGTCAACCAGAGCAAGGTCAAGCTGGGAGTCTTTTTTGTACCCAATAAAAATCAAACCAAGCTCGAGATCAAAGGTGTTACCCCAAACGGGTCAGCAGAAAAGGCAGGCGTGAAAGTCGGTGATACATTGATCACAATTGATGGCAAAAAAGTAGCCCCAGTTTCTGGTATTAGCCCAATTCTTGAAGGCAAGAAGCCTGATGAGGTGGTTCGTGTTGTTGTTTCAAGAAATGGAAAAGTTTTTAATCTTGATGCTAGGTTAGAATTGGATGCAGCAGATGAATCGGGGAAAAGCTGGAATGATCTTGATCGCAAGTTATTTAAAAAGCCTGTATATAAACTTGCAGTGATTCCGGTAGAGTTTTTCGATCAAAAACTTAATGAGAAAATCAAACCTTCCGATTGGGAGGATGCTCTCTTCAGTACCAAAAAATTTAACGATAAGAATGCGACCGGGCAAAAAGTGTATGGCAGTATGAATGATTTTTATACTGAGCAATCGGATGGTAGTTGCAAAGTTGAGGGGAAGATTTTCACGGCGGTTGCTGTAGAAAAAAAGCGCATGGAATATGCTGCTGGCTCTCCTAGAACAGCAATACTTGATCAAGCCTTAACTTTGGTTCTCGCCCGAGATGGTGAAAAAGCTTTAGAGGGATTTGATGGTGTGTTCTTTTTGTATGCGGGCTCAAGGGCCGCTATCACTAGAGGGAATATTCTCTGGCCTCATAAAGGTTTCTATACGTATAAGGGAAAAAGAATCACTTATTTTATCTGCCCCGAGGGTGGTGAAAAAATGTTTTCTATTAGTGTGATCGCCCATGAGTTCGGTCATATGCTGGGCTTACCCGATCTTTATGCCCGCCCTGAAGTTCCTGATATGGAAGGCTTGGGTCGGTGGTGTAGCATGTCAAATGGCGAGGGGTTTGACGGGAGGCCAGTGCATTTTAGTGCTTGGTGCAAAGAACAAATGGGATGGACTCTTCCGACCGTGATCGATCCAAGGGTGCAACAAAAGTTGATTCTTTCGCCCATAGAAGGAAAGAACTCGGAGTGTATTAAAATCCCTGTACGACCAGATGGAACTGAATATTTTCTTCTCGAAAATCGTATTAAAAAAGGGTTTGATCAAAACCTTCCTGGAGAAGGATTATTGATATGGCGTGTGGTGGATGGGAAACCAAACCTTGAAGAGTCGCATGGCATCGCTGGCCCTGCAGGCCCAGGCAGGTTTCCAGAATCGGTTCCTTATCCAAGTAAATCCAACCGGGATTTTACCCCCATGACTACGCCGACTAGTAGCCCAGTGAAACAAGGTGGATGGCCCTTGCATATCACGAATATTCAAAGGCTTCCCGATGGTGGGATAGCTTTTCAGATCGGGTACGAGTTTTATTGATCTTCTTCTGGATCTGCGGTCGCGCCCATATCTTCGCGTGCTGCGGGTCCACGATGCATTAGAACGGTGTAGCCCCTAGTTTCTGCACCTTCAACCACATATCCAACTTGGGTCATTAGTTCGACCATTTCGTTTGGTTGTTTGGTCACCATGAAAAAGCTTCCGGTTCGTTTCAGCAATTCGAAGGAACGCTGTATGAAAAGAAGCGCTATGGAGTGGTTTGCAAAATAGGGCGGGTTGGCAAGGGCAATATCGAATGATTGCGGAATGAGATCTGGTCCAGAGACGGATGAGGTTGCAACTGTTTCAAAATTAGTCAAGCCATTGGAGATAGCGTTAAGTTTAGTTAATTCTAATGCGCGCAGGTTGCTGTCAACAAAAGTGATTTTGCCTTCGGGGCCAGTTATCTTGGAAGCGTAAATTCCATTGGTGCCACAACCGCAGCCAAGGTCTACCACATTCTGGCCTGGGCGCAGGCTCATTACTTCGCAAAGAGCGCGTGAACCCGCATCAAACTGTCCATAGGAGAAAGTTCCTGGGCGGGAAAGAAAACGGAAGGATTCACGCTGATTGATATTGCATTGGAAAGTGACTTCATGCCTTCTGCGTGGCCGCTCTCCCATTTTCTGGGACCAAAGGAATGTGGTTCCTTGCTCCTGATGGATATGTACCTTCTTGTAGATTTTTTTCATGGCTTCTGGAAATAGAGAGTCATTGGGCTGCGCAGACCAAACCAGAAACTGCCCTGAGGCATTGAGGATATGAAAACCCTGCTCGAGGAGATCGGTTTTAAGCTCGCGCTCGCCCGATCTTGCAGGCAGATAAACTGCAGTGGAAAAGTTTGGTCCAAGATCCCATAAATCAGCTTCTACTCGAACCTGTGCAGGAATGTTGGCATCCTTCAGCATTTGTTCCAATCGCTCGGCTTGAAACAAATCCATCTGATAGCAGACTGCTTCTTTATGAGGGCTTGAATGAAGCAGGTTCACTACATCCGAGGGGGAACCCATAATCACTGCGAAAGGTGGTCTTATCCTTTCGAGCAGGGTC